>NZ_MCIG01000081.1 GCF_001705035.1 Curtobacterium sp. UCD-KPL2560
GCCCGACCCCGCCCGGTGGTGTGCGGGTACCAGCCGCGTCGGATGGCCGGGGCCGAGGGCACGAGGTTCGTCATGAACGCCGAGGGGTGCAGGATCGTCCAGGCGAGCCCGCTCTCGCGCACGAGCCGGTCCGTCCGCCAGGCGGCAGCAGCCCACGGCATCGGCGAGTGCTCGGCCGCGTCCCCGCCGGACAGGTGCACGATCCGCGGGACCCCGGCGCGCTGCGCTGCCCGGACCCCGGCCTCGCCCTGCTCGGCCTGCCGCTCGCTGACCGGCGTGACGAGGAAGAACCGGTCGACGCCGTCGAGGGCGCGCGTGAGCGCATCGACGTCGTCGAGGTCGGCGAGGCGCGCGTCGACGCCGCGCTCCCGCAGGCGGTCGGCCTGCTCGGAACGCCGGACGACGGCGCGGACGTCGGCACCGGACGCGTGCAGCAGGTCGAGGGTCTTCCCGCCGACGTCGCCGGTGACGCCGGTGATCGCGATCGTGTCGGTCATGCTCGGTCCTCCGTCCGAGAATCAGTTTTCTGTTACTCGACCGTACGCCGGTACCCTGGAGTCGTGTCAAGCGACGGCTCGGTGACCCCCGACGACATCGACGCGATCGCCGCGTGGACGGTGGTCCGAGCCGCCCGCGAACTCGCCCGCCGCCTCGGCGAGGACCTCGCGCACCTCGACCTGACCCCCGTCGAGTTCGGCGCACTCGTCCAGCTCGCCGCCGCCGACCACCTCAGCCAGGCCGACCTCGCCCGGGCCGTCGGGATCCGCCCGCAGAGCACGGCGACGCTGGTGGCCGCGCTCGGGACGCGGGGACTGGTCGAGCGGGGCGCCGCGCCGGGCCGGGGACGGGCCTCCCGGCTGCACCTGACACCTGCCGGACGCGAGCTGCTGGCGGCCGCGTGGCCGATCGCGCAGGCGAGCAACGCGTGGTTCCCGGACGGCGGCACGGCCGTCGCGGCTGCGCTCCGGCCGTTCACGAGCGGGAACGCGACCGCCGAGGGGGCGGACGGCGTCGCCTGATCGACAGGCAACCTTGCAAGTCCGGCTGTCGAGGATTATCGTTCCGGTGTGGAACCACACGTCGCACTCGCGGTCGACCTGCTGACCCTGCACGGCCGCATCCGGCGGACCCTGCTCACGGGCAAGGCCGACGAGGTGACCGCGTCGCAGACCGCCGCACTCGGCCGACTGCTGCGGTACGGCGAGGCGACGGTCGCCGACCTCGCCCGCGCCGAGGGCGTCCGACCGCAGTCCATGGGCGCGACCGTCCAGGCACTCGTCGACCTCGGCCTGGCGGAGCGACGACCGGACCCCGCCGACGGGCGTCGCACCCTCGTCCGCGCCACCGAGACCGGGGAACGCGCCCGCGAGGAGGCCTGGTCGACCCGCACGGGCGTCCTCGCCGAGCGACTCGCGACCCTGTCCGACGCCGACCGCGACACGGTCGCCCGGGCCGTCGCGCTGCTCGCCCCGCTCACCGAACCCTGACCCAGGAAGAAGCCCGCCACGTCCACCACCGCGAACCGTCCCGACACCGGTGCCGTCCCGACCACCGGGAGCGGCTTCGGCGCCAAGCTCCTCGTCCCCGTCCTGGTCGGGCCGCTCCTCAACCCGATCAACACCACGATGGTCGCCGTCGCCCTCGCCCCGCTCTCACGCGACCTCGGCATCGGGGCGTCGCAGGCGATCTGGCTCGTCGCCGCCCTGTACCTGGCGAGCGCGGTGGCCCAGCCGACGATGGGCAAGCTCGCCGACCGGTTCGGGCCGAAGAAGGTGTTCCTCACCGGACTCGTCATCGTCGGCGTCGCCGGCGTCGTGCCCGAGGTGCTGACGGGCTTCGGCGGCGCGATCACCGCGCGGGTGCTCATCGGGATCGGGACGTCCTCCGCGTACCCGGCGGCACTCACCACGCTGCGGCAGCACTCCGCCCGGATCGGCAAACCGACGCCGCCGCTCGTCCTCGGCGCGCTGTCGATCACCTCGCTCGTGTCCGCCGCCGCGGGGCCACCCCTCGGCGGGGTCCTCGTCGCGGCGTTCGGCTGGCACGCGATCTTCCTCGTCAACGTGCCGCTCGCGGTGTTCGGGATCGTGGTCGCTGCGCTGTGGTTGCCCTCGGACCGGCTCCGCCCGCGCGACCCCGACGAGCTGCCGGTGCGCACGGCGCTCGACCCGGTCGGCATGCTGCTCACCACCGGGACGGTGTCGGCGCTGCTCGTGTTCCTGCTCGACCTGCGGCAGGGCTGGTGGTGGCTGCTCGGCGTCGCGGTGGCGCTGCTCGTCGCCCTCGTCGTCTGGGAACTCCGCGCCGTGCGGCCCTTCGTCGACGTGCGCCTGCTCGCCCGGAACGGTGCCCTGTCGCGCACGTACGCCCGGCTCTTCCTGACGTACCTGCTCGCGTACACGATGACGTACGGGTTCTCGCAGTGGGTGCAGGACGTCGCGGGCTACCCGAGCGACGTCGCCGGGTACCTGCAGCTCCCGGCCGCGGTGGTCGCCGGCGTCGTGTCGTTCCTGGTCGCCCGGAGGACCGCGGTGCGCCGACCCCTCGTCGTCGCGGCGCTCGTCCCGCTCGTCGGCGCCGCGCTCCTGCTGTTCCTGCACGCCGGGTCGCCGCTCGTGCTGCTGCTCGTGGTGCCGGCGCTGTTCGGGGTGCCGCAGGCCCTGGCCTCGGTGTCGAACCAGGCGGCGCTGTACCGGGTCGTGCCGTCGGAGTACATCGGGACCGCGGCGGGGCTGTCCCGGACGAGCATCTACATCGGCGCGATCGCGGCGTCCTCGCTCATCGGCGGAGTGTTCGGCCAGGCCCCGACCACGCCGGACCTGCACGTGCTCGCGTGGGTGATGCTCGGGGTCGCGGTGCTGCTGTCCGTGCTGACGCTCGCCGACCGTGCGCTCGCCCGGGCCGACGCGCGCTGAGCGGGCGGCGCCTCCCGGCCGCGCGGATGGAGCAGGAAACGTCGGGTAGCGGCCCGTGATCCGACGTCGTCTGCTCCATCCCGGGACGGTGGGACGGGAACGCAGACGGGGGACGGGTACGGGGCCGGGAACGGGTACGCACCCGACCGCGGACGGGCGCACCGCGCCCGGTACCCTGATCCGGTGACCGACCCGACCCCCACGCACTGGACCCTCACGCTCGTCTGCGACGACCGGCCCGGGATCGTGCACGCCGTCTCCGGAGCCGTCGTGGCGGCGAACGGCAACATCACCGAGTCGCAGCAGTTCTCGAGCGCCGACACGAACACGTTCTTCATGCGCCTGCAGGTGATGGCGCCGGTCGACCGCGCCGCGTTCGAGCAGGCCCTCGCGCCCGTGGTCGAGCGGTACGACGCCCGCGTGCAGCTCGACGTCGTCGGTCGGCCGCTCCGCACGCTCGTGCTCGTGTCGAAGGCCGGGCACTGCCTGAACGACCTGCTGTACCGGCAGCGCGGCGGGCAGCTCCCGATCGAGGTGCCGCTCGTCCTGTCGAACCACCCCGACCTGTCCGAGCTGGCCGCGTTCTACTCGGTGCCGTTCGAGCACCGTCCGGTCACCGACGCGGCGTCGAAGCAGGCGATGGAGCAGCGAGTCCTCGACGCCGTGGACGAGCACGACATCGAACTCGTCGTCCTGGCGCGGTACATGCAGATCCTGTCGCCGGAGCTCTGCGCCGCGCTCGAGGGCCGCGCCGTCAACATCCACCACTCCTTCCTGCCGGGTTTCAAGGGCGCGAACCCCTACCGGCAGGCGCACGCGCGGGGCGTGAAGCTCATCGGTGCGACGGCGCACTTCGTGACGAGCGACCTCGACGAGGGCCCGATCATCGAGCAGAACGTCGTCCGGGTCGACCACACGAAGGACCCGTCCGAGCTCGTGTCCATCGGCCAGGACGAAGAGTCCCGCACCCTCACCCAGGCGGTCCGCTGGATCGCCGAGGACCGCGTGCTCCTGGACGGCGCCCGCACCATCATCTTCAGGTAGGACCGCATGACCAACGCACCGCAGAGCCCCGTCGACTGGGGCGAGGTCCCACCGCCCGTCGACCCGGCAGCGCCCCGTCACCGCCTGGACGGGTGGGGCGTCCTGCGCATCGTCGTGTGCGCGTTCGGCCTGCTGTCGCTCGCGATCTGGGGCTACTGGTCGTGGATCCTGCCCTGGCCCGGGTACCTGTTCATGGTCGGGGCGCCGCTGTTCGCCGCCGTCGTGTGGTTCTTCTTCCGGTCCCCGCGGTCGCCGATCGACACCGACGTCGTCGGCAAGGTGATCGTCGAGACCGCGCTGGTCGTTGCCGCCGCAGCGTGCTGGGTGTCGATCGGGCTGCCGGTGGTCGGCCTCGTGTTCGTGCTGGTGGCGGCGGTGTCCGGGGTGGTCGCGTTCCGTCGGGAGACGGCGTGAGCGACGCGTCCGGCGCCGGCCGGGTCCCCGGGTCCGGTCCCGTCCCCGGCGTGGTCCCCGGCCTGGAGGCGCGGCGCACGCTGGTCCGCGCGTCGCACGTCGTCGACGCGGCCGGGTCCACCGCCGACGGCTGGGTCCTGCTCGCGGGTGACGTGATCGAGGCGGTCGGGGCCGGCACGGTGGGGCTCGGCACGGTGGGGCTCGACCCGGTCTCGCCCGGCCGCGGTCCGGGTGCGGACGTCGAGGTCGTCGACCTCGGCGACGCCGTCCTGACGCCCGGGTTCGTCGACCTGCACGGCCACGGCGGGGGTGGAGCCGCCTACGAGGACGACACGTTCGACGCCGCCCTCGCCGTGCACCGAGCGCACGGCACGACCCGGTCGGTGCTGTCCCTCGTCGCGAACCCGATCCCGTCCCTGGTGGCATCGCTCGACCGCATCCGTGCCGTCGCGGCCACCGACCCGCTCGTCCTCGGCGTGCACCTCGAGGGGCCGTTCCTCTCGCCGCACAACAAGGGCGCGCACAACGCCTCGTTCCTGCTCGACCCGACACCGGCCACCGTCGAGACCCTGCTCGAGGCCGGAGACGGTGTCCTCCGCCAGGTGACGATCGCGCCCGAGCTGCCGGGAGCGCTCGACGCCGTCCGCCGCTTCACCGCTGCCGGGGTCACCGTCGCCGTCGGGCACACCGTCTGCTCGTACGACCAGGCCCGGGCCGCGTTCGACGCCGGCGCCACCCTGCTCACGCACGCGTGCAACGCCATGCCGGGGCTGCACCACCGTGCGCCGGGACCGATCGCCGCCGCGCTCGAGGACGACCGGGTGACGCTCGAACTCATCCTCGACGGCGTGCACGTGCACCCCGCCGTCGCCCGTGTCCTGCTCCGCGGGGCGCCGGGACGGGTCGCGCTCATCACCGACGCGATGGGTGCCGCCGGGTCACCGGACGGCTCGTACGCGCTCGGGTCACTCGCCGTCACCGTGACCGACGGGGTCGCGCGCGTGGCGGGCACCGACACGATCGCGGGGTCGACGCTCACCCAGGACCAGGCCCTGCGGCTCGCGGTCTCGGCGGCGGGGGTCTCGCTGCCCGACGCCGTCGGTGCGCTCACCGCCGTCCCCGCTGCCGCGCTCGGGGCCGGGGACCGGCTCGGGCGGATCGCACCCGGGTACGCGGCGGACCTGGTGGCGCTGTCGCCAGGGCTCGACGTGCTGCGGGTGTGGGGCGCGGGGCGCGAGCTGCCGACCGACTGACGACGCGCGCCGCGCGGACCACGGTGCGCACGCCGTCTGGGTGGGCACCCGTCCGCACCGAGCACGCCGTCCGTGCGGAGCGCCCGCCCGCGCCGAGCCCGTCCGACACCCCGACCCCCTCGGTGCCAGGATGGCCACATGAGCGTCATGGTCTCGCCCTTCGATGCCCGCCGCGACCGCACGAGCGAGAAGTACACCGCGTACCCCGCCGACGTGCTGCCGATGTTCGTCGCCGAGATGGACTCCGTGCCCGCCGAACCGATCCGCGAGGCCCTCGTCCGGGCCGTCACGAACGGGGACACCGGCTACCTCGGGCACACCCGGGTCCTGCCCGAGGTGTTCGCCGACTTCGCCGCTCGCCGGTGGGGGTGGGACGTCGACCCCGACCTCGTCCGGACCACCACGGACGTGTCCGTCGCGGCCGTCGAGGTGCTGCGCCGGGTGATCGCCCCGGGTGACCAGGTCGTCGTGATGCCGCCCGTGTACCCGCCGTTCTGGGACTACGTGCACGAGGCCGGCGGGGTCGTGACCGAGGTCCCGCTCGTCGCCCCCGAGGGCGAACCGGACCCGTTCGGCACCACGGCCGGGTGGCGGATCGACCTCGACGGCCTGCGCCGGGCCTTCTCCGAGGGCGCCCGCACCGTGCTGCTCTGCAACCCGCACAACCCGCTCGGGCTCGTGCACCCCCGGGAGTCGCTCGTCGCCCTCGCGCAGCTCGCGGCCGAGTGGGACGCCGTGGTGGTGTCGGACGAGATCCACGCGCCGCTCACGCACGCCGACGCGGTGTTCACGCCCTTCCTGACCTGTGGGCCCGAGGCGGTCGAGCACGGGGTCGCCCTGACGAGCGCGAGCAAGGCGTGGAACCTGGCCGGGACGAAGTGCGCGCTCATGGTGGGCGCGTCCGACCGTGCCCGGGGCTGGTTCGACGGCCTGCCCGTCGAGGTCGTCGAGCGGACGGGCATCCTCGGCTACACCGCGAGCGTGGCGGCGTTCCGCGACGGCGAGCCATGGCTGGCGTCAGTCCTGGCGGAGCTCGCGGCGAACCGACGGGTGCTCGCCGAGGAGCTCGGCACACTGCTGCCCGGCGCGGGGTACCGGCAGCCGCAGGCGTCGTACCTGGCCTGGCTCGACCTGCGGGCCCTGCCGTGGGGCGACGACCCCGCGCTGCTCCTGGTCGAGCGGGCGAAGGTCGCGCTGACGAACGGGCGGGACTTCGGGCGGCAGGGGGTCGGGCACGCCCGGCTCAACTTCGGGTGCTCCGAGGAGACCCTGCGCGAGGGGCTCGCCCGCCTGTCCGCCGCCCGCTGACACCCGACGCGCACCGCACCCTCACACGACGTCCGCAGCCCGGCCGGCACCCGCGCCGCAGCGGGCCGTCACTCGAACCGCTGCCACTCCGGCTTGTTCGCGTACGTGTACCGGTAGTAGTCGGCGAGGCGCAGGCCGGCCGCGGCCTCCTCGTCGACGACGACGGTCGCGTGCTCGTGGAGCTGCAGCGCCGACCCGGGGACGAACGACGACAGCGGCCCCTCGACCGCGGCGGCGACGGCGTCGGCCTTCGCGGATCCCTGGGCGACGAGCACGAGCTCGCGGGCCTCGAGGATCGTCCCGAGCCCCTGCGTCATGCAGTGCGTCGGCACCTGGTCGAGCGAGTCGAAGAAGCGGGCGTTGGCCTCGCGCGTCGAGGGCGCGAGCGTCTTGATGCGGGTGCGTGAGGCGAACGACGACGTCGGCTCGTTGAACCCGATGTGCCCGTTCGCCCCGATGCCGAGGATCTGCACGTCGACCCCACCGGCGGCGCGGATCGCGGCGTCGTACTCCTTGGCCGCGAACGCCAGATCGGCGGCCCGGCCGTCCGGCACGCGGACCCGAGCGGGGTCGAACCCGAGCGGCTCCACGACGTCCCGGGCGATGACGCTCGCGTAGGACTCCGGGTGCTCGAGCGGGATGCCGACGTACTCGTCGAGCGCGAAGCCGCGGGCGGCGCCGAACGACACCTCCCCCGCCTCGACCCGGCGTCGCAGGTCGGCGTAGATGCCCTGCGGGCTCGACCCGGTCGCCAGGCCCACGACGGCGGACGGCTTCTCGGTCACGACGGACGCGATCTTCGCTGCGGCCACACGCCCGACCTCGGCCGGCGTCGGCAGGATGATGATCTCCACGCCGCCAGCGTACTGGTCATGACCACTTCGCGACAGGGGTGGGCGGTAGCGTGAGGGCATGCCCACCCCCGACTTCGTCCTGTCCCTCCGCGCGAAGATCGGCACGGACCTGCTCTGGCTGACCGGTGTGACCGCCGTCGTGACCCGCGGCGAGGGCGACGCCCGCGAGCTGCTCGTCGTCCGTCGCGCTGACACGGGCGCGTACACGCCTGTGACGGGCATCGTCGACCCGGGCGAGGAGCCCGCGGTCGCCGCCGAACGCGAGGTCCTCGAGGAGGCCGACGTCGTCGCGGTCGCCGAACGTCTGGCGTGGGTGCAGGTCCTGCCCGAGATGACGTACCCGAACGGGGACCGCGCGCAGTACCTCGACCTGGTGTTCGCGTGCCGCTGGGTCTCCGGCACGCCCGCGCCCGCCGACGGCGAGAACACCGAGGCGTTCTGGGCACCGCTCGACGCGCTCCCCGAGATGTCCGCGGACATGCGGGCCCGCGTCGCCGCCGCACTGGCCGACGAGCGGGAGGCGCGCTTCGAGCGCTGACCCGGCCCCGGCGGGTCACCAGCTCAGCGACGACCCCGTCGCCGGGGCCCGTCCCGCCGTCGCCGAGGGCGACGCTCCCGCAGCCGTACGAGCGCGAGGCCGGCGAGCACGGACACCACACCGATGCCGACCCTGCTCGCGATCACGACCCAGCGCACGTCCGAGCCCGTCTGGACGCCCGTGAGCACGGCGACCGCGCCGAACCCGACGAGCAGGACGGCGACGGCCGCCGCCGACGTCCCGGTCCTGCGATCCATCAGCACCCCCTCGGTTCCGTGCGGCGAGCCTACCGGACTGATGTTCCACATGCAGCGCGAGCGCAGGTCCGCCGAGTCGGTCGCGGTGGTGAGGAGACGCCGGACGGGAGGCACGGTGCCAGGCCGCCACGCGCCTCCCGTCCGCGGCGCGGAGCCGACGTCACGGCCGCAGCGACAGTCCACGGGCAGCGTGCCCCGCGAGGTGTCGCCCAGCGCGTGGGGTCGCAGCGCAACGCGCCGCGACCACGTGCGCGCTACGCGAGCGGCGCGACCGCGACCGGGGCGCCGAGCAGGCGCAGCGCGACCGGGTCGCCCGGGGTGCGGCGATCACCGACCTCGTGCTGGACGGTCACGACGGTGTCGTCGTCGAGCCGGACCGTGGTGCGCCGGATCGAGCCGAGGAAGCTCGAGGCCACGACCGTGCCGGTGACGCCCTCTGCGGCGAAGGCGACGTCCTCGGGCCGGACGTGTGCGATCACCGGACCGTCGGGTACCGAGCCGTCGAGCGCGGGCACCCGGAAGCCGTACACGAACACGTCCCCGCCGCGCAGGTCGCCCCGGAGCCGGTTCGACTGCCCGACGAAGTCCGCCGTGAACGCCGACGACGGGGTGCGGTAGAGCTCCTCGGGCGTCCCGACCTGCTCGATGCCGCCGTCGTGCATCACCGCGATCCGGTCGGAGACGGCGAGCGCCTCCTCCTGGTCGTGCGTGACGAACACGGTGGTGATGCCGAGGTCGCTCTGGATGCGTCGGATCTCGTCGCGGAGGGACACGCGCACCTTGGCGTCGAGCGCCGACAGCGGCTCGTCGAGCAGCAGGACCCGGGGGCGGGTGACGAGCGCGCGGGCGAGGGCGACGCGCTGCTGCTGGCCGCCCGAGAGCTGGTGCGGGTAGCGGTCGGCGAAGTCCCCGAGGTGCACCATGTCGAGCGCGTCGACGACCCGGGAGCGGCGCTCGACGGCCGGGACCCGTCGCATCTCGAGCCCGAACGACACGTTCTGGCGCACCGTCATGTGCGGGAACAGCGAGTACTGCTGGAACACCATGCCGATGTCCCGCCGCTCCACCGGGGTGTGCGCGACGTCGGCACCGTCGATGCGGATCGCGCCGGCGTCGATCGCCTCGAGCCCGGCGAGCGCCCGGAGCGCGGTGGTCTTGCCGCAGCCCGACGGTCCGAGCAGCGAGACGAACTCCCCCGGCTCGATGCGGAGCGACAGCCCGGCCAGGGCGCGGTGCGTGCCGTAGTGCTTCTCGACGGCCTCGAGCTCGACGGCCGCACCCTCGGCGGCGAGGGACGCCGGTGCGGCTGGGGCGGTGACGGTCATGCGGACTCCTTGGTGCGGGACCTGCGGGACACCCCGACGCGGCCGATGAGGACGAGCAGCACGAAGCCGAACAGCAGTGCGGCGAGCGAGAACACCGCCGCGACGTACGGGTCGGTCGACTGCACGAGCAGCAGCGCGGTCTGGAACGTGGTCCGGGACAGGAACGAGGCGAGGGTGTACTCGCCGAGGACGACGGTGATGGTGAGGAAGCACGCGGCGGTGATCCCGCGGCGGAGGTTCGGCAGCAGGATGCGCCACGTCACGGTCCACCACGAGGCCCCGAGCGTGCGGGCGGCCTCGGACAGGGTCGTGACGTCGACGGCGGTCAGCGCGGTCGCGATCGGACGGAACGCGAACGGCAGCGCCACGATCCCGACGGCGAACGAGAGCGTCCACGCGTCCGACCCGAGGACCTGCGCCACCACCTGGTACACGGGGACGAACCCGACGACGAGCACGACGACCGGCACGGTGATCGGCACGAGGCAGACGAACTCGAGCACGCGCCGGAGCCGGGGGTACCGCATCGCGGTGATGACCTGCGCGGGCAGCAGCACGAGCAGCACGATCCCGACCGTGATGAGGGCGATGAGCAGGGACGCCCCGAGCCCGTCGAACACCGGCTGGTAGGTGGCCGCGTTCGCCGGGTCGACGATCGCGGCGTAGTGGTCGAGGGTCAGGCCGCCGTCGGTCCCCTGGCGGAAGGTGAACTGCACGAGGGCGACGAACGGGACGGCGGTCACGAGGCCGACGACGACCAGCACGATCGCCGCGGTGACCCGTGACGGGGCGACGCCGAAGCGGCGGGGGCGGGGCGCGCCTCCAGACCGGCCCGCCCGGCCACGCGGCGGACGCGGGCCGGCGGTGGCCGCCGCGCCGCCCGTCGGACGCGTGCCGACGGCGGCTGCCGTCCGACGCGGGCCGCCGGGCCCTCCCGTCGGACGCGTGCCGACGGCACTCACCGCTGCCACCGTGCTGCCCGGCGCTGCAGCAGCGCGTAGGCACCCATCACGACCGCCATCACGACGACCATGCCGAGCGCGAGCACCCCGGCGACGTTCTGCAGGCCGAGGACGGTCTCGCTCGTGAGCTGCGCGCGGATCGTCAGCGGGACGATGCCGCCCTGCGAGATGAGCGCGGCGGCCGTCGCGAAGGACGAGAACGCGTTCGCGAACAGGAGCAGGAGCGATCCCCAGAACGCCGGGGCGAGGACCGGCAGCGCGACCCGGCGCCAGTAGGTCCCGCGCGGGGCGCCGAGGGTGGCCGCAGCCTCGCCCCACTGGGTCTTCACGCCCTCGAGCGCGGGCATGAACGTGAGGACCATCAGCGGGACCTGGAACGAGACGTAGGGCAGGACGAGCCCGGGGACCGTGTACAGGAACGTGCCGTTCGCGTTGATGTCGACACCGAGGGTGGACACGAGCCACGTCGTCACGAGGCCCTGCGCGCCGATCGTCGCGATGAAGGCGAAGGCGAGCATGACGCCGCCGAACTGCGCGAGCACGCTCGCCGCGGCGTCGATCAGGGACCGGACGAGCCCGTCCGGGTCGAGCGCGGCGAGCGCCCAGCAGACGACGGCCCCGACGACGGCACCGATCACGGCCGAGACCGCCGAGAGGCCGAACGAGCCGCCGAACGCACGGAGGACGGACGGGTCGGAGAACGCGGCGAGGTTGGCGAGGGTGAACGCGCCGTCGCCCGTGGTGAACCCGCTGCCGACCGCGATCGCGGCGGGGACGGCGAGGAACAGCAGGACGTACGCGGCGAAGGGGGTGAGCCCGAGCCAGGCGAGGCCGGGGCGACGCCGGACACGGGGGGCCGCGTCGCGGCGAGCGGTCGCGGCCGGTCCGGACGTGCCGGGGCTGCCGTGCCCGGCGGTCGTGCCGGGCTGGCCGGCACCGGCGGCGGGGTCGGACGTGGGTGCGGTGCTCGTGGCGGCCGGACCCGCGGTCCGTGGCCCCGCCGCTGGTGCCGTCGTCATGCGCCTCAGGACCCCATCGTGGTGGACCACTTCGCAGCGAGGACCTTCGCGGCCTCGGTGACCTGCGCGTCGGTCAGCTCGACGGTGTCCTTCGGCATGCCACCGGCGGCCTTGAGGGCGTCGGCGTCGACCTTGCCGGACTGCTCCATCGCGGCGAGGGTCGACGGGAAGGCGCCCGCCTGCAGGTACAGGTTCTGCGCCTCCGGGCTGGCGATGTACTCCTGCCAGAGCCGCGCGGCCGCCGGGTGCGGGGCGTCCTTGTTGATGGCCTGCGAGTAGTACGAGCCGAGGGCCTTCCCCTCCGGGATGACCGTCTTCCAGTTCTTGTTCCCGCTCGCACCGGCGGCCGGACCCCACGCGAGGTTGTTGTACGACCACTGCACGACGACCGGGGTCTCGCCCGAGGCCACCGTCGCCTGCGTCGGCAGGACGTTCTGGAAGTTGCCGGCCTGCTTGAGCTTGCCGAAGTAGTCGACGCCCTTCGTGATGTCGTCGGCCGAACCGCCGTTCTCGAGCGCGGCGAGGTACACGGCGCTCGCGGCCTGGTTCGCCTGCGTCGGGTCGCCCGCGATCGAGACCTTGCCCTTGTACTCGCTGCCGAGCAGGTCGTTCAGGTCCTTCGGCGCCTTGGTGATCTTCGAGGAGTCGTAGCCGATCGACATCAAGCCCGTGTAGTCACGGGTCCACTTGCCGTCCGCGTCCTTCAGGTCCTCCGGGATGTCCGACCAGTTCGCCACCTTGTAGTCGGTGAGCAGCCCGAGGTTCTGCTGCATCACGGCGTTGCCGAGGTCGAGCACGTCGGGGGCGGTGGACTGGCCCTTCTGCGACTTCACCGCGGCGACCTCGTCGGCGCTCGACCCGTTGGGGTTCGCCGAGGTGATCGTGATGCCGGGGTACTTCTTCTCGAAGCCGGCGATGATCTTGCCGTAGTTCGCCCAGGTGGGCGGGAGGGCGATGACGTTGAGCTTGCCCTCGGCCTTCGCGGCCTGCACGAGGGCGTCCATGCCGCCGCCTGCCTGGGCGCTGGTGGCGGTCTTCCAGTCGGTGTCGCTCGACGTCGCCGCGCTGCTCGTCGCCGAGCAGCCGGCGAGGGTGACGACGGCCGCGGCGGCGAGGGCGATGCCGACGAGGGTACGGGTGTGCTGCACGGGGTGCGCCTTTCGGGTGCGGGGGTGCCCGGATCGGTGACGCGCGCGGGTCGGACC
>NZ_MCIG01000082.1 GCF_001705035.1 Curtobacterium sp. UCD-KPL2560
CGCGCCGACGACCGTCCCGAGCCCGACGGCCGGCACCACGACGGCCGGCACCACGACGGCCGCGACCACGACGGCCGCGACCACCGCGGTCGGGCCGGCCGCGCCGATCGTCGCGACCCTCCCCGCGGGCGGCACCGCCGACCAACGGGCCGGCCACGGGACGGACGCGCGCTCGTCCGGCCAGGGTGATCCGGGCCTCCCGGCCGTCGCCGCCCCGCGCGGCGGCGAGACGCCGTTCGTCGTCCCCGCCACGACGGCCGCCGCGCCGGCCGCTCCGGCAGCACCCGCGCCGGCAGCGGCACCCGCGCCGCTCGCCCAGCAGCTCGTCCGCCCGCTCTTCACGCTCGCGCACGCCGGTCACGGCGAGCACGTCGTCACCGTGCAGGTGCAGCCCGACGCGCTCGGACCGGTGACGGTCCGCGCGCTCGTCACCGCGCACGGCATGCACGTCGAGCTGTTCGCCGCCTCGGACGCGGGCCGCGAGGCGGTCCGCCAGGTCCTACCGGACCTGCGCCGCGACGCCGGCGCGGGGGTCGCGACGACCCTCGACCTGTCCTCGCAGAACCACCCCGGCTCCCGCGACGACCGGCCCGCGCCGGGCGCGGCCCGGCCCGACACCGGCCTGGAGGCGCGCCCCGCCGCCGCCACGCCGGTCACCACCCGTCCGTCCACCGTCCGCAGCGTCGGACTCGACGTCCTCGCCTAGGAGGCACCATGCCCATCGACGGCATCACCGGCACTGTCGACCAGGCCGCGCAGGCCGCGGCCCTGACCGCGAACAGCGCGACGAAGAAGTCCCAGACGATGGACTCCGAGGTGTTCATGAAGCTGCTCGTCACGCAGCTGCGGAACCAGGACCCGTCCTCGCCGATGGACACGAACCAGATGATCAGCCAGCAGACACAGCTCGCGATGATGGAGCAGATCACCAACCAGACCACCACCGCGAACGAGGGCTTCTCGTTGCAGATGCGGATGGCCGCGGCGAACCTCGTCGGCAAGCAGGTCACCTACACCGACGCCGCGTCGGGTACGGCCGTGACCGGGACAGCGACCGCGGTGTCCTACGCGGCGAGCGTGCCGACCGTCACCGTGGGTGGGAAGGAGGTCGACCTCGACGTGATCTCCGGTATCCGGGGCGCCTGACGGGTCCGCGCCGCTCGGCGCTGGTTCGTCCCTTCTCTGCTTCGTCCCCTGCTCTTCCTCGCTCGTTCCTCGTTCTTCCCTCGCTCTTTCCTCTGAAAGGTCGCACCATGCTCCGCTCGCTCTACTCCGGGATCTCCGGCCTCCGCTCGCACCAGCAGATGCTCGACGTCACCGGCAACAACATCGCCAACGTCAACACCGTCGGCTTCAAGTCGTCGTCCACCGTCTTCCAGGACACCCTGTCGCAGATGACCCAGGGCGCCGGCGGACCGCAGACCGGCATCGGCGGCACGAACCCCGCCCAGATCGGCCTCGGCGTGCAGGTCGCCGGTGTGTCCACGAACTTCGCGCAGGGCTCGGCACAGGCGACCGGGAAGGCCACCGACCTGATGATCTCGGGCGACGGCTTCTTCGTGACCCGCCTCGGCGGCGACACCGTCTACTCGCGTGCGGGTGCGTTCGACTTCGACGCCGAGGGACGGCTCGTGAGCGCCGACGGCAAGATCGTGCAGGGCTACCCCGCGACCAACGGCGTCGTCAACCAGGGCGGGCAGCTCGGCGACATCCGTCTCCCGCTCGAAGCCGCCGCCCCCGCCGTCAGCACCACGACCGCCGCGATGACCGGCAACCTGCCGTCGGAGACCGCACTCAACGGGCAGCGTGTCCGCGAGTCGACCGTGTACGACGCGGCGGGCCAGAAGCACGTCCTGAAGCTCACCTTCGCACGCTCGGACGCCGGCTGGAACGTCAGCGGCCAGGTCGACGGCGGTACCGCTGTCCAGGGCGCGATCGCCTTCGACGGCAACGGCAAGCTCACCAGCGGCGGCTCGATGCAGGTCGGCGGCATCGCGGTCGACCTGACCCAGCTCACCGGCTTCGCGGCGCTCGACACGTCCTCGATCTCGTCGCAGAACGGTGCCGCCGCCGGCGCGCTGCAGGGCTACTCGATCGCGAAGGACGGCACGCTCGTCGGCACGTTCTCGAACGGCGCCTCGCTCGCGATCGGCCGCATCGCCCTCGCCACGTTCGCGAACCCCGCCGGGCTCGAGAAGACCGGAGCCTCGGGCTACCGGGCGACCGCGAACTCCGGCCAGGCCACCGTCGGCGCACCGGGGGAGCCCGGCGTCGGACAGCTCGCCTCGGGCACGCTCGAGATGTCGAACGTCGACCTGTCGCAGGAGTTCACGAACCTGATCGTGGCGCAGCGCGGGTTCCAGGCGAACGCGCGCATCATCACCACCTCGGACGAGGTGCTGCAGGAGCTGACGAACCTGAAGCGCTAGCGCGTGGCCGGACGCCCCGGCCGCGCGCGGTGCGTGCGTCCTGGGCAGCTGCTCGCCCCGGTGCCCGATCGGCTGGCGGCGCCGTCGCCGTCGTCCGCAGATCTCGCCGGGACCGACGGGGCCGTCAGTCCGCCGCTGCACCTCGGACGTGGACCCTGGGCGCGTCGTCCTCGTTCCACCGGAACAACACCAGGTGCCAGAGCCCGGGGTGCTTGCGCGACGGGTCGATCAGGCCGTCCGCGCCGAGCTCGGTCAGGCGATCGCGCACGAGCCAAGACGTCGGGACGCGACCTTCGGCGACGACCTGCTGCCACGGCGCGGTCGCGTCGGCGAGGTCGACGCCGGCTGCCGCACGGGTGGGCGGATCGCGGAGGTCGATGATCCGGGAGGCCACGACGTCGACATCGAGGACCACCGGGTCGGCCGACCGCGTTCCGGGATGGGCCATCAGCGCTGCCTCCACGCCCTCGACGGACGAGCTGAGGTACAGCGTCGGCTGGTCCGCCCGCGAGTACCGTCCCGCCGCGCGGGAGCCGGCGATCGCGGACCGGCGGAAGCGCGGGTCGACGGCCCGGTAGAACGTGCCGCGCACCTCCGGCGCGAAGAGCTGTTCGCCGTTCGTCACAGCCGTAGCATGCCACTCCTCGAGCGTTCCGGTGCACGTCTGGTCCGAGATCCTTGCTCGACGCGCTGTCGCCGGAGCCGATCTGCCGTCGAGGCGTCTCGCGGATCGCGGCCGCGCATGGTGCACTGTCGTCGTGCGTATCCGGTCGGTGGCAGTCGTCACGCTCGACGAGCGGGTGCTCGTGGTGAAACGGCGCAGGGACGGCCGGAGCTACTGCGTGCTGCCGGGCGGCGGCGTCGAAGCGGGTGAGGACCTGCGCGAGGCGTGCCGACGTGAGCTCCTCGAGGAGACCGGGCTCGACGGCGACGTGGGCGATCTGCTCGACGTCCCCGTCGACCAGCAGACACCTGCCGTGTACTTCGCGGTACGGGTGACGTCCACGGCGGTGTCGCTCGGCGGACCCGAACTGCGCCGAGCTTCGGCGCGCAACGAGTACGAGCCGAGCTGGGTCGCGGCAACGTCACTCGACGAGGAGGGGCTCGTTCCCGACGCAGCGAGACAGGCGGTGCGCATCGTGCTGGACACGGTCGAGCCGACCTCGGAGCCGTTCCGATGACCGACCGATGACCGGACGGTCAGGCCTCGTGCTGGACGCGGTCGGTCAGCGACCATCCGCCGCTGCGATGCCTCGGACCCGAGACCGTCCGCATTGGGTGCTGCTGGCAGCGTGTCGTTCGTGGGCGGGCTCTTCCAAGGCGTCGTCCTCTTCGGATGAACGCCGGCCCATCTCCGGAGCGGATCCGCTGTCGGGATGCCGTGACAGACCCGTACGCTCGCGTCATGACCAACCCGGATGAGTCGGACCGACCCGCCACGAGGACCTGGACGACGGTCTGGCGCATCCCCATCGCTGTCGGGACCGGCCTGTCGGCCCTGGTCTGCTTCTGGGCGGTGTTCGACGGCGGGACAGCCGAGCGGTGGGTCGGCACCGTCGGGCTGTTGCTCCTGATCGCCTGGGTGTTCGTCTTCCGAGCGCTCCACCGCCGGGGCTACTGACCGCGCGGCGGGGCACCGGTCGTTCAGGCAGTCGATCGGCTCCCGACACGTGGGCGCCTCAGCTCAGGGGGCCTCAGCGCGAACACCGCTGCCGCGCCGTCAGCAGATCCGCGGACGGAACGAGACGATCGACGGCCGTCCGTCGCTTCGATCTCCTCATTGTTGCTCGAGCGGTCTCGCGCCCGTGGGCACGTGTCTCCATCGCACTGGCCGCTGTGGCACTGGTGGTCTGTGTCGTGTCGCTCGTCGAGGCCGGGCAGGTCGCGCCGGTGTTCTCCTGGGCCGCGCCGAGGGGGACGGAGCTCGTCCTGACGACGCTGCCCGATCGACGATCGGTTCCTGAGACCGGTCGAGGAGACATGATGTGACGGTGGCCACACATCCCCTCTGGCGCCCGATCGCCATCGGAAGCAACGCCGCCCGTCAGTCCCAGCGCGTGGCGTTCCGACAGACCGAACCCGGTCCGCCGCAGGCCTACGACCGACGGTGGGAAGCATCGTTCGCCCGTGTGCGCGACCTCGTCGCGAGCGCACTCGGGTCGGACCGCACCGTCCTGCACGTCGGCTCCACCGCCGTGCCGGGGATGGTGGCCAAGCCCGTCATCGACGTCGACCTGCTCGTGCCTGACGTGCTCGACGAGCAAGCCTGGTTGCCGAAGCTCGAAGCGGTCGGGTTCCGTCTGGTCTTCCGCGACGCCATCGCGGGAGATCCGCACCGCGAGCTCACCCTCGGCGAACCCAACACCAACCTGCACGTGTGGCAGCCGGACGCAGTGGAGCCCCGACGGCACCGGCTGTTCGTGGAGTGGTTGCGGGCCCACCCCGAGGACCGAGCGACCTACGCCGAGGCGAAGGCGAGCGCAGTGCGCGCGAGCGGAGCGGTGCGGTACAACGACGCGAAGGCCGCAGTCGTCTACGACATCTACGAGCGCGCGTTCACCGCCGATCCGAACCATGCCCACGATCCTCATCCGCGGCCGTGAGCGGCTCGGTTCGACCGGTGTCCGCGGCCCGGGCTCGGTCCTCGTGCGGAGCTGGCTCTGCACATGCCGGATCCCGCTGGACGAGGACACGCGCTTCCGAGTCGAGAAGTGGGACGACTGGTTCTTCCTGTCGGACGGCCGGCGGACCGGGAACACCTCGATGCTCGCCGCCACCGGATCGTCCTTCCGCTCGTTCGCGGCCACCGGGGTGCGACGGAGCGGCGCTCTGGCGCAGCGTGACCTCCTCAACGCGTACGCCGCGCTGGACGACGTGACGGAAGCGACCGCCCGTGACTGGGCCCGGGATGCAGCGTGGCGTCTCCAGCGCGAGCGGTCGAAGCTCCGAGAGGCGGAGCGGCGGCGCACTCGGGGGCCGTCACGGCGTCCGGTCCACAGCCCCAGTCCTCCGCTCGACACGAACGGGACTGCGCCGCAGACGGTGAGGCTCGTCGGCGATCCAGCAGAGGCGCTCGCGGAGCCGAGGACGGCGGTCTCCTCGTGCCCGGCGGGCGATCGCAGCAGTACTGGGTCCGCCGACGGCTCGGACTGGAGCTCCACAGGAAGAACCGAGGGCACGAGCGCGATCACGCCGGCAGGCGGAGCGACCGTCAGCACGACCGTCTCCCGGCCGATGCGGAGGCAGCAGTTGCCAACCCTGGCGTCAGGGGCGGCCCGCGAGGACCGAGAGCGGAGTGGCGGGGCCGCGGGAGGAGCCTCCCGTCCGTCCGGTGACCACCCGACGGACGGAAGGGACCGGCTGGTCCCCGCGCTGGGACCAGCCAGCGCGGCGCGGCGACACGATCGGTCACGGACCTGGCGCGACCGACAGAGCGGCGGGACGCCGTCGACCCGACCGCGGCCGTCGTCGCGCCGGTGTCAGAACGGGACGCCGCAGGTCAGGAGCACGTTGGCGTAGGACGTCGCCTCGCCGGTCCGGACGAACACACGCGCATCCGCGCACCGCGCCTTGAGCTCGGCGTGCGGCACGGTCGCGTGCCCCGGGAACCGGTCGCTGATCCAGTCTCCGGCAACGGTGCCGACGCTCTCGACCGCCGCGGTGCAGCTCTCGAAGACGGCGTCACCGAGGAGCGCGTCGACGACGTCGCGGAAGCCCGGCACCCCGTGCACGACGGCGAGGTCGACGACGGGGACCCCTCGTGGCACGGGCAGGCCGCAGTCGGCGACGACGACCAGGTCACCGTGACCGAGCCTGCTCAGCGCGGCGTTGAGCTCGGCGTTGAGGATGCCGGACTTCTTCATGTGGTCCCCCGGGTCGGATCGGTTGCGACGGCCCCGGGCAGGGTGTCGTCGAGGGTCGGGTACGACGGTTGCGTCCCCACGCGCTGCACGGCGTACGCGCCGACGCGGACGGCGTGGTGGACCGCTGCGGCGAGCGTGGTGCCCGCCGCCAGGCTCGCCGCGAGCGCACCCACGAACGCGTCGCCGGCGCCCGACGAGTCGACCGCGTGCACGCGGGGCGACGGGACGGTGAGCAGGTCGTCGCCGGCACCGTGCGCGCCGCCGACCAGCGCTCCGCGAGCTCCGAGGGTGACGACGACGGACCGCACCCCGTGGGCGAGCAAGGACCGGACCAGGTCGGTCTCGGCGGCACCCATCTGCGCCTGGCCGGGATCGTCCCCGTCGAGCTGCGCGAGGACGAGTGCCGCCTCGTGTTCGTTCACGACGAGCGGGTCCGCTGCGAGCACGACGTCGCGGGGGACCGGGACGACCGGGGCGAGGTTCAGCACCACCCGCCCCGTGGCGGCCGCTGCCGCCGCGGTGATGCCGTCCGCGGGGATCTCACCTTGCAGGACGACCACGCTCGCGCCCGCGACGACCGGTGCGGCGGCGGCGACCGCCGCCGCGCCGGTCGCCAGGTTGGCGCCCGGCACGACGACGATCGTGTTCTCCCCGTCGGCGCCGACGGTCACGGCCGCGAAGCCGGTGGGGGCGTCCACCGCGCGCAGGTGCGTCAGGTCGACGCCACTGCCGGCCAGGAGGCTCGTGGCGACGTCCGCGGCCGCGTCACGTCCGACACTCCCCACGATCGCGGTCGTCGCCCCTCGCCGGGCCGCGGCCACCGCCTGGTTGGCGCCCTTCCCGCCCGGCAGCTGCTCGACACCGGTCCCGATGAGCGTCTCGCCCGGGCGCGGGTGCCGTGTGACGGTGACGACCTGGTCGACGTTCACGGAGCCGACGACGACGACCGTGCCGGGGGCGCTGCTCACTTGAAGTCGGCGACGTTGCTCTTGGTCACCGTGACGACGGGGACCTGGACGGTCTTCTTCGCCTTGCCCTTGATCGCGTCCACGGCCTGCTCGACGGCGAGGGCGCCGAGCTTCGCCGGCTGCTGGGCGACGGTGGCGGCCAGGGTGCCGTTCTCGATCGCCTCGATGCCGTCCGCTTCGCCGTCGAAGCCGACGACCTTCACCGAGGAGCCCGCCTTGGAGCCGAGCGCCTTGATCGCGCCGAGGGCCATCTCGTCGTTCTCGGCGAAGATGCCGTTCACGTCGGGGTGGGCCTGCAGCAGGTTGGTGGTGACGTCGAGCGCCGTCGCACGGTCGAAGTTGGCGGTCTGCGATCCGACGACCGTGATGTTCGGGAACTTCTTGAGCCCCTCGGCGAAGCCCTCGCCGCGGTCGCGGCTGGCCGAGGTGCCGGCCTGGCCCTGCAGCACGAGGATCGTGCCCTTCTCGCCGATCGCCTTCGCCAGGTCCTCCGCCGCCTGCTCCCCGCCGGCGACGTTGTCGCTGGCGATGAAGGAGTCGACGTCCGCGCCGTTGACGGTGCGGTCGACGGCCACGACCGGGATGTCCGCCTTGTTGAGCGCCTTCACGCTCGAGCCGACGGCGTCCGAGTCGACCGGGTTGACGATGACGGCCTTCGTGCTGCCGGCCGAGGCGGTCTGCAGCTGGTTCGCCTGCTGCGCGGAGTCGTTCTGCGCGTCGACGACGTCGAGCTGCACACCGAGCTTCTTCGCCTCGGCCTGCGCACCGTTGCGGACCTCGACGAAGAACGGGTTGTTGAGGGTCGAGAGTGCGAGCGTGACCTTGTCGCCGGACGCGCCGCCGGCGGCACCGCCGCTCGTACGGTTGCAGCCGGCGGTGCCGAGCACGACGAGCCCGGCGACGACGCCGACCGTGGCGATCTTCTGGAAGGAGGAGAACTTCATCGTTGTGTCCTTGTTCGAGTGGTGCGGAGGGGATGGAGGAAGGGAGGAGGACGAGCGGGAGGGTCAGCTGCTGCGCGTCTTGCGGCGGAGGACGTCGACCCCGACGGCCAGGGCGATGACGACGCCGATGACCACCTGCTGCCAGAACGAGCTGACGTTGAGCAGGTTGAGGCCGTTGCGGATGACGACGAGCACGAGCGCACCGACGAAGGTGCCGGAGATGCGACCGACACCGCCCGCGAGCGACGCACCGCCGATCACGACCGAGGCGATCGCGTCGAGCTCGTACCCGCTCGCGGCCTGGGGCTGTGCGGAGTCGAGGCGGCCGGCCAGCAGCAGACCCGCGAGCGCCGCGAACAACCCGGACAGGGCGAAGACGACGACCACGATGCGCTTGACGGGGAGTCCGGACAGGCGTGCGGCCTCGGCGTTGCCGCCGACGGCGTACATGCTGCGGCCGATGACCGTGCGGTTGAGGACGAACGACGCCACGAGGGCCGCGACGACCAGGACGATGATCGGCACGGGGAGCCACCCGATGTCGCTGCCGAGGAAGGTCACCTCGGGCGAGGTCGGGATCGGGTTGCCGTCGGAGATCACCAGCGTGAGCCCACGGGCGACGCTGAGCATGGCGAGCGTCGCGATGAACGACGGGAGCTTGCCGTACGCGCTGGCGAGGCCGTTGACGACGCCGGTCGCCAGACCTGCGACCAGACCGCCGACCAGGGCCAGCCACCCGGGCAGGCCGGCGCTCGCGAAGAACCAGCCGGACACCATCGCGGACAGCGCCGCGACCGAGCCGACGGACAGGTCGATCCCGCCGGCGACGATCACGAAGGTGACACCGAAGGCGAGGACGGCCACCGTCGACACCTGGACGCCGATGTTGAGCAGGTTCCGGGTGGTGAGGAAGTCGGGCGTCGCGATGAAGAGCGCGATGCAGAGGACGACGAGGCCCACGAGCGCCCCGTTGTTCGCGAGGAACCTGGTGAGCGGCGCCAGACGCGGACGCGGTGCGGGCTGCAGGGTGGTCGATGACATGCGGGTGCTTCCTTGCTCGGTACTGCGCTGTACGCGGGGGACGGGGTGCGTGCTCGGCACGGAGGGTGTCAGGCGGCGTCGGGGGACGTCGCGTCGGACAGGTCCCGGGCCGCGAGGGTCATGACGGCGTCCTCGGTCGCGTCGGCGCCGGCGAGTTCACCGGCGATGCGGCCGTCCCGCATGACCAGGATCCGGTCGCTCATGCCGAGGACCTCGGGGAGTTCGCTCGACACCATGAGCACCGCGCCGCCTGCCGCGGTGATCGCGTTGACGAGCTCGTAGATCTCGACCTTCGCGCCGACGTCGACGCCGCGTGTCGGTTCGTCGAGGAGCAGCACACTCGATCCCGCGAGGATCCAGCGACCGAACACGGCCTTCTGCTGGTTCCCGCCCGACAGCGACCCGATCGGCTGTTCGATGTCGTGCATGCGGATCCGCAGCTTGTCGGCGACCTCCTGGGCGCGCCGCTTCTGCCCGGCGAAGTCCACGAGTCCACCGCGGGCGGTCGACCGGAGGGTCGCGTAGCCGAGGTTGTCGTTCACCGACGCGCCGAGGACGAGGCCCTGGCCCTTCCGGTCCTCCGGGACGTGGCCGAGCCCGGCGCGGATGGCCGCGGCGATGTCGTGCTTCGGCAGCTTCCGCCCGCGCAGGTGCACTTCGCCGCTGTCGTACGTGTCGACCCCGGCCACCGCGCGAACGACCTCGGTGCGCCCGGCGCCGACGAGCCCTGCGACGCCGACGATCTCGCCGGCGTGCAGCTCGAAGGAGACGTCGCTGAACCGGCCGGCGGCGGTGAGGCCCTCGACGCGCAGGACGACGTCGTCGCGGTCGACGACCGCCGCGCCCGTCGGGTACTGCTCCTCGATGCTGCGGCCGACCATGAGCGTGACGAGCTCGTCCTCGGGGGTCGACGCCGGGACCTCGGCGACGAAGTGTCCGTCGCGCAGGACCGCGACGGTGTCGCCGATCTCGGCGATCTCCTCGAGGTGGTGGCTGATGAAGAGCATCCCGACGCCACGGGCGCGCAGGTCGGCGACGACGCGGAACAGCTGCTCCGTCTCGTGACGGGTCAGGGCCGCCGTCGGTTCGTCGAGGATGAGGATGCGCGCGTCGATGCTCAACGCCTTGGCGATCTCGACGAGCTGCTGGCGGGCGATGCCGAGCTCGCCGACCGGGGTGTCGACGTCGACGTCGAGTCCGATGACCGCGACCGCCGCGGCCGCGCGCTTCCGGAGTTCCCTGCGGTCGACCATCCCGAAGCGCTTCGGGATCCGGCCCATCATGACGTTCTCCGCCACACTGAGGGACCCGACCAGGTTGAGCTCCTGGTGGATGGTCGCGATACCGAGCCGTTCGGCGGCGGTGACGGACGGCAGCGCGACCTCGACGCCGTCGACCAGGATGCGGCCGCCGTCCGGCTGGTGGATGCCGGACATCATCTTGATCAGCGTCGACTTGCCGGCGCCGTTCTCGCCGAGCAGGACCTGGACGCGACCGGCGTGGACGTCGATCGAGACGTCGCTGATCACCCGGACGGGGCCGAAGGACTTGCTGACGCGCTCGAGGGTCAGGAGGGGGGAGTCGGTCATGTCACTGCTCCGGGAACGGTGCGACGGGGCGCGACGATGCGGCCCGGCCGTCGGGACGGATGGGGGTGGCGGAGGAGGAACGGACGATCAGCTCGCTCGGCAGGCGGACCGAGTCGGGCGTCCCGCCGTCGATCACGTCGCGCAGGAGGTCGACCGCCGTGTGGCCCATGTCCTCGACGCTGTGCGCGACGACGGACAGGGCCGGCTCCAGCAGCGAGAACCACTCGATGTCGTCGAACGCCACGAGGGCGATGTCGACCCCGACCCGGAGTCCGAGCTTGTTGAGGATGGCGATCGCACCGACGGCCATCAGGCTGTCCGCGGCGAAGATGGCGGTCGGCGGTTCGTCGAGACCGAGGAGCGTCGTCACCCCGGCCGAGCCGGACGCCGCCTGGAAGTCACCGAAGACGACGAGGTCCGGGTCACGGCTCAGCGTGCTGTCGGCGACGGCGTCCTGCCAGGCGTCGAAGCGCTCGCGACCGGTGCTGACGCTCTGCGGACCGGCGATGTACCCGACGCGGGTGTGACCGAGTGCGGCGAGGTGCGCGACCGTCTGACGGATGCCGGTGCGGCTGTCGGTGGTGACGCTCGGCACCCGGATGCCCGGGATGACGCGGTCGACGAAGACGGTCGGGATCTGCCGGTCGACGAGCTGCTGCACCGTCCCGGTGTCGTTGCCCTGCGGCGCGACGATCACGCCGTCGACCCGGCGCGCGATCAGCGTGTCGAGGTACCGGTTCTGCTGGTCGGCGCGCTCGTTCGCGTTGCCGAGGAGCGTGACGTACCCGGCGGCGAGGGCGGCCTGCTCGACAGTGTGCGCGAGGTCGGCGAAGAACGGGTTCCGGACGTCCGACACCAGCAGGCCGATCGTGTCCGAGCGGGTCGAGCGCAGTGCGCGGGCCTGCAGGTTGGGGCGGAAGTCCAGCTCGCGGGCTGCCCGCTCGACGGCGTCGCGGGACTCCTGGGACGTCGCAGCGTTGCCGGACATCACCCGGGACGCGGTCGCCGGGGACACGCCGGCACGGGCGGCCACGTCCTTGATGGTGACGTTGTTCATCGTCGAGCACTCCGTCGGGCTTCGGTGGAATCGATTCCATGGAATCGATTCCATGACAATGAGGCATGCCGGCCAGATTGTCAAGCACCGGATCGGCCGACCACGATCCGCGTGCGCGGCGGTCGCGCGGCTGCCCGCCAGCCCCTACTCCCGGGCCGTCGATGGAGCAGCAACCGTCGGGTCGCGCCCTCGCACTCGACGTCGACTGCTCCATCCACGGAACGTTGCGGACGGTGTCCCAGCTACTCGAGGTCGTCGGCAGCGCCCGGCGTCAGTGCCACCACGTCGGGGAGGTCCCCGATCGGACCGAACAGGGCCCCGACGTCGGTGCTCCCGGTCAGTTCGAGCCGGACACCGGTCAGGTCCGACTCCGCACGCTCGAGTTGGGTCAGCGCGGTCACGCTCCACCCGGCTGCCGTGACCTGCGTCAGGATCTGGGTCAGCACGCCGCGTCGTGCGCGGTAGGTGACCTCGACACCGACGGATCCTCGTGCGCGTCGGTCCAGCCGCCGGAGGACCGCGGTGTACCCGAACACGATGACGAAGTGCAGCGCGGTGACCGTGAGGGCGAGCACCCACAGGCCGGCACCGGCTGCCATCCCGATGGCGGCCGTCTCCCAGACCGCGGCGGCGGTCGTCAGGCCGCGGACGGCGCCACGACGGGTGAGGATGAGCCCGGCACCGAGGAACCCGACCCCGGAGACGATCTGTGCCGCGACCCGTGAGGGGTCGAGGACGACGTGGTCACCGAGGACGTCCGAGAAGCCGTACTTGCTCACGAGGATCATCAGCGCCGCAGCCGTCCCGACGATCGCCTGCGTGCGGAGCCCGGCACTCTTCGATCGCAGCTGCCGTTCCAGCCCGATGGACGAGGCGAGCACGAACGCGAGCAGGAGCTCACCGATCTGGGTCCAGCCCTGACCGGCGAACGGGCTCGAGAGGTCGGCGGTCACGACACGGTCCTTCCTCGGGATGCTCCATCGCGGAGCGGACGGCCACCGGACCGAGCGAGAGCACGGTTCCGGTGGAGGCTACTGCGAGCCCGCGGCCCGCGGCCGGTCCCTGTAGGACCTCGCACCGGACCGGACCGGACCGGACCGGACCGGACCCCACCGGACCGGACCGGACCGGACCCCACCGGACCGCCCCTACGC
>NZ_MCIG01000083.1 GCF_001705035.1 Curtobacterium sp. UCD-KPL2560
GCGACGGACACCCCGATCGACACCGCCCCGACCCCGGCGAGCACCGCCAGCATCGCCCACTCCGGTCCGGCGAACCGCGCCGCCCGAGCCCACGTCCGCCGACCCGGCGCGCCGAACCCCCGCGACTCCATCGCGACCGCGAGGGTCGTCGCACGCCGCAGCGCCAGGACGAGCAACGCGAACGCCATCGACGCACCGCGTCGCAGCCGCCCGGTGTCCGCCACCCCGCGGGCACGCCGCGCGGCGCCGAGCTGGCGCCAGTCGTCGCCCAGCAGCGTCATCATCCGGATCGCGGCGAGCGCGCCGAGCACGAAGCGCGCCGGTAGCTTGAGCAGCTGCGCGAGCCCGTCCGCCAGGTCGGTGGGATCGGCCCGGACGAACAGCGCGACGGCGGGCAGCCCCACGGCGATGACCCGGAGGGCGGTCGCGAGCGCGAGTCCGAGCGACCCGTCCGTGACGTGCGCGAAGCCGAGATCGAACCACTCCCGCCCCGACGGCCGTCCGTACAGCGCGATGCTCAGGGCGGTCAGCGGCACGGCGGCCAGGAGCGGCGCGGTCCGCAGCAGCAGGGTCCGCCACGGCAGGCGGAGGAGCGGGAGCAGCAGGACCTCGAGCGCGAGGGCGACCGCCGCCGACACCACGTCGAGGCTGAGGACCAGGCACGTCCCGAGTGCGAGCACCCCGAGCAGCGACGCGACGGGCTGCACCCCGCGGATGCCGCGGGGTCGGACGGGAGGCCTGGCTCGCGTCCCGGACACCGGCTCGGCGCCGCCGGTGGTCGCCCCCACCGCCGTGCCCACCTCGTCCGCGGAACGCCCGGGAGCGCGCACGGGCGCAGCTGCGGACGCGGGTGCCTCAGCGGCACCGGCACCAGCACCGGCCACGCCCTCGGGCCCCGCCGTCCCGAGGCCGGCCGGTCGCAGCCCGTCCTCCCCGAGCACGACCTCGTCCGCGTCGAGCGCCCGGACGAGGTCACGGTCGTGCGTCACCGCCACGATCGCGGTCCCGGTGTCGGCGAGCGCACCGAGCCGGTCGACCACGGCCTGCCAGGTGGCCCGGTCCTGACCGGACGTCGGTTCGTCGAGCACGAGGACCGACGGCTCCGCGGCGAGCACCGTGCCGATCGCGAGGCGCCGCTGCTCACCACCCGAGAGCGTGAACGGGTTGGCGTCGGCGAGGTGCTGCAGCCCGAGGTCGTCGAGGACCCGCTGCACCCGCTCGTCGACGTCCGTCCGGCCGAGGGCTCGCGGACCGGTGGCGAGTTCCTCGCGGACGGTCCGGGCGACGAACTGGTGCTCGGGGTCCTGGAACACGGTGCCGATGCGGGCGGCGAGCTCGCGACTGGTCCACGCCGACGGAGCGGGACCGACCGCGCCCTGCCCGGCGCTGTCGCCGCCCCGCAGCGTGTCGGTCGCGGCGAGCGACCCGGCGGCCGGCGGCAGGAGGCCCGCGAGCGTCAGCCCGAGCGTCGACTTGCCGACGCCGTTCGGGCCGGTGATCGCGAGGACTCGTCCGGCTCGGACCTCGACGTCGATGCCCGTGCCGACCGGGTGGTGTCGGCCCCGTGCGGTGCCGAGGTCGCGCGCGACGAGCAGCGGCGCACCGAGGACACCCCCGGAGGCTCCCGCCCCGGACAGCCGGAGCACCGCGCCACCGGACCGCGCCGCGTCACCGGACCGTGCCGATCCCCGCGCCGGCTCCGACCCGGGCACCCACACGCCGGCCGCGCCGAGCGCCGCACCGTGCTCGGCGAGCACCTCCGCGGGCGGCCCGTCGGCGACGACCCCGCCCTCGGGCTCGAGCAGCACGAGCCGGTCGACCAGGTCGAGCCACGTGCCGATCCGGTGTTCGACGACGAGCAGGGTGGCGCCGGTCTCGTCGAGCACGGCCCGGACCGCGTCGTGGACCTGGGCGACCCCCGCGGGATCGAGGTTGGCGCACGGCTCGTCGAGCACGAGGGCGCCCGGACGCATGGCCAGCACGCCGGCGAGGGCGAGCCGCTGCCGCTGCCCGCCGGACAGCGCGGTCGTCGAGCGATCGAGCGGCAGGTCCAGTCCGACGACGTCGAGCGCGTGGCGTACCCGGCGCCAGGTCTCGTCCCGCGGGACACCGGTGTTCTCGCAGCCGAAGGCCACGTCGTCCCCGACCCGCGACATCACGGTGTGCGCCTCGGGGTCCTGCATGACGAGCCCGACACGCCCGCGCACCGATCCGGGCGGCCGGTCGTCGACGAGCACCGTGCCCTGCACCGCGGCGGCGGTGTCGTCGTCGGGGTCGGGTTCGTCGGGCAGCACGGCGGCGACCGCACGCAGCAGCGTCGACTTCCCCGCGCCGGACGGCCCGACGACGGCGACCCGCTCCCCCGGGCGGATCACCAGGTCGACGCCGCGCACGGCCCACCTGTCGCGCGCCGCGTAGCGCCAGCCCCAGTCACGGAACTCGATGCCGGCCGCGCCGCTCGACCCGGAGGGCGCACCCACGGCCTCGACGGCGCCGGCGTCCGCGGGCCCCGCCGCGGTGTGACCGGCGCCCGCGGACACGGTCGTCACGCTCGGGAGGCCGCGCTCGACCGCTTGGTGTGCTCGCGTCCCGCGGCGAACTGCGACAGCACCCCGGTGGCGGCGAGCGCCCGCACGACCAGCCACGACCCGGCACCGGCGATGACCGCGCCGGAGACGATGCCGCAGACGACGTAGACGACCTTGAAGCCGGCGTCCAGGCCCGGGTACCAGAGCACCGTGTCGTTCAGGCCCATCGCGAGGCCGGCTGCGGCGCCCGCGAGGACGACCACGGGCAGGCGGTAGGCGCGGTACAGGAACAGTGCGAGGACGAGTTCGGCGCCGAGGCCCTGGACGAGTCCGGCCTCGAGGGTGAGCCATCCCCACTGGGTGCCGAGCAGCGCCTCGACCGAGGCAGCGACCATCTCGGCGTACAGTGCGGCGCCGGGCTTCCGCACGATGATCGCGACGACCGGTCCGGCGAGCAACCAGACGCCGCCGAACAGCGACTGCGAGCCCGGCAGGACGAGCGCGCTCACGGTGCTGAGGGGCTCGTAGCCGAACTCCCAGAGCTTGAAGACGACGCCGATGGCGACCGCGAGGACGCTCGCGACGACGATGTCGACGACGCGCCAGCGCAGCGAGCGCCCGGTGGTCGTGGACGGTGCGGTGGACTGCATGGTTGCAGGCATGGTGCTGACTCCTCCCTGCGCCGGCATGATCCGGATCAGGTTCGACGGTCGGAGCGCCGTTCGCTCCCTCTCAGCCCGGTGGACCCGGACTCCCGTGTGTGTAGGCGTCAGTCTAGACGCGCGCCGGTCGCGCGCCGCGACCCGTGCGCAGACCGGTCGCGTCGGTCGCGTGACGCGACCACGGACGCAACGGGAGGCCCGTGGCGGCGTCGCCACGGGCCTCCCGTCCGTCATCGGGTCACTTCTTGAGTGCGCGCACCAGCTTCGCGAGCGCCTTGCCGGTCACCCAGATGGTCGGGATGCTCACCGCGAGCAGGGAGATGAGGTTCGGCTCGAACTGCAGGTCCTGTCCCGGGCGGCGGACGTACGCGCCCACCGGGATCGAGAGGCCACCGCCCCCGCCGCCTCCGTTGTCGCCGTCGCCGCCGGCACCGAAGCCGTACCAGCCGAGCGACACGGGGATGAGGGTCTGGTCGCCGACCTCGATCGGCTCGCCGTAGTTGGTGGAGACGCCGACCGGGCGCACCTTGTCCGCGATCTGGCTCACGATGTCAGTCATGCGCGCGAGGCTACTCGGCCGTTCCTCCACAGCCCGTGGCCCGCGCGCTGCTGTCCACTGCGGGGCCTCGTCTGCGGACGCGGGCAGGTCACGCCGATATGTTGGCGGGACCCACCACTGGAGGACCGTTTGCACACCTGGCCCGGCAATCCGTACCCACTCGGCGCGACCTACGACGGCAGCGGCACCAACTTCGCCCTGTTCAGCGAGGTGGCAGAGCGGGTCGAGCTCTGCCTGTTCGACGCCGCGGGGAACGAGGAACGCGTCGACCTGGTCGAGGTGGACGCGTACGTCTGGCACGCCTACCTGCCGAACATCGCCCCGGGACAGGAGTACGGCTTCCGTGTGCACGCGCCGTACGACCCCGAGAGCGGGGTCCGGGGCAACCCGTCGAAGCTCCTGCTCGACCCGTACGCCAAGGCGACGAGCGGCGAGATCGACTGGGACCAGTCGCTCTTCTCGTACACGTTCGGCGACCCCGACTCCACGAACGACGACGACTCCGCCTCGCACATGATGAAGGGCGTCGTCATCAACCCCTTCTTCGACTGGCAGGGCGACCGGGCACCCGGGATCCCCTACGGCGAGACGGTCATCTACGAAGCGCACGTCAAGGGCCTCACCGAGACCCACCCCGACGTGCCCGAGGAACAGCGCGGAACGTACGCGGGCGTGGCGCACCCGGCGGTCATCGAGCACCTCAAGCGCCTCGGCGTCACCACGCTCGAGCTCATGCCCGTGCACCAGTTCGTGAACGACTCGACCCTGCAGGAGAAGGGGCTGTCGAACTACTGGGGCTACAACACCATCGGGTTCTTCGCCCCGCACTCGCACTACTCGGCCTCGGGCGACCAGGGCCAGCAGGTGCAGGAGTTCAAGGCGATGGTGCGCGAGCTGCACCGCGCCGGCATCGAGGTCGTGCTCGACGTCGTCTACAACCACACCGCCGAGGGCAACCACCTCGGCCCGACGCTGTCGTTCCGCGGCATCGACAACGCCGCGTACTACCGGCTCGTCGACGACGACAAGCGCTACTACATGGACTACACGGGCACCGGGAACTCGCTCAACGTCGGGCACCCGCACTCGCTGCAGCTCATCATGGACTCGCTGCGCTACTGGGTGACCGAGATGCACGTCGACGGCTTCCGCTTCGACCTCGCGGCCGCGCTCGCCCGCGAGTTCTACGAGGTCGACCGGCTCGCGGCGTTCTTCGAACTGGTGCAGCAGGACCCGGTGGTGTCGCAGGTGAAGCTCATCGCCGAGCCCTGGGACGTCGGCCCCGGCGGCTACCAGGTCGGCAACTTCCCGCCACAGTGGTCCGAGTGGAACGGCAAGTACCGCGACACCGTGCGCGACTTCTGGCGCGGTGAACCGGCGACGCTCGGCGAGTTCGCGTCGCGCATCTCCGGTTCGGCCGACCTCTACGAACACGACGGCCGCACGCCCAAGGCGAGCATCAACTTCATCACCGCGCACGACGGCTTCACGCTGTACGACCTCGTCGCCTACAACGAGAAGCACAACGAGGCCAACGGCGAGGACAACAACGACGGCGAGAGCCACAACCGGTCCTGGAACTCCGGGGTCGAGGGTCCGACCGACGACGACACCGTGAACGCGCTCCGACTGCAGCGTCGACGCAACTTCCTCGCCACGCTGCTGCTCAGCCAGGGCGTGCCGATGATCGCGCACGGCGACGAACTCGGCCGCACCCAGTCGGGCAACAACAACGTGTACGCGCAGGACTCCGCGATCAGCTGGATCGACTGGGAGCTCGCCGACGACGACCTCGTCCAGTTCACGGCCGACGTGGTCAAGCTCCGGCACGACCACCCGACGTTCCGCCGCACGCGGTACTTCAACGGCCGCCCGGTCCGGCGCGGCGAGGGCGAGCCCCTGCCCGACGTCGTGTGGCTCACGCCCTCCGGCGAGGCCATGGACCCCGAGGACTGGGACTCCGGCTTCGGCAAGAGCGTCGGCATGTACCTGAACGGCGACGGCATCCGCGGCCGTGACCGCTGGGGCGAGCGGGTCACCGACGTCGCGTTCCTGACGTACTACAACGCCCACGACGACGTCGTGATGTTCATCCTCCCGCCCGAGGAGTACGCGCCCGGCTGGACGGTGCGCATCGACACCGCCGAGCCCGGCGCCCGCGACGAGGTGCACGAGGCGGGCACACCGCTCGACGTCCCCGCGCGCTCGATGATCGTGCTCCGCGCCGAACCCGACCACGTCGTCTCGACCACGCCGGTCGAGGTCGGCTCGGACGCCGTCACCGGAGCGGGCGCCACGACCCCGACCACCGCCAACCCCGCGGGTGCGCCCGTGGCGTCGGCCTCCGAGGACGGCACCGACGCCGCGGGCGCGGATGCTGCTGCGGCTGCGGATGCCGCTGCCGCTGCCGCTGCCGACACGGGCGCAGACGCGGCCGAGGACGCGGACCCGACCGTCGCCGCTCCCGGCACCGCGCCGGGGGCCGAGGCCGGGGCGGACGCGCCGGTCGCGGGCTCGAGCTCGAGCCCGCGCTCGGACGCACCAGCGGCCCCGTCCGACGAGCACGACACCAGCACGACGAACGACGAGCACGACGGACCCGACGCGCTCGACGAACCCGACAGCACAGGAGCACCCGCGTGAGCACCCGACGCGTCCCCACCTCCACCTACCGACTCCAGGTCACGGCGGACTTCGACCTGACCCGGGCAGCCGAGGTGGTGGACCACATCCGCGAGCTCGGCGCCGACTGGGTGTACCTCTCCCCCGTGCTGCAGGCCGAGCCCGGCTCGCAGCACGGCTACGACGTCGTCGACCACGGGCACGTCGACACCGAGCGCGGCGGCGACGAGGCCCTGCGCGGTCTCGCCGAGGCCGCGCACGCCGCCGGCCTCGGCGTCCTCGTGGACATCGTGCCGAACCACGTCGGCGTCGCCACCCCCGAGGTGAACCCGTGGTGGTGGTCCCTCCTCGAGCAGGGCCAGGGCTCGCCCGTCGCGTGGGCGTTCGACGTCGACTGGGACGCCGGCGACGGCAAGGTCCGCATCCCGGTGCTCGACGACCGCCTGCTCGACGCCGTGGCCCTCGACCGGTCGGACGCCGACCGCCCCGTGCTCCGCGTCGGCGAGACCGCGTACCCGACCGCGGCCGGCTCCGTGCAGGACGGCGACGACGTGACCGCCGTGCACGCCCGCCAGCACTACGAGTTCGTGCACTGGAAGCGCGCCGACCACGACCTCAACTACCGCCGGTTCTTCGCGGTCAACACCCTCGCCGCGATCCGAGTCGAGGAGCCCGAGGTCTTCGCCGCGTCGCACGCCACGATCGGCGGCTGGTTCCGCGACGGGCTGGTCGACGGCCTGCGGATCGACCACCCGGACGGCCTGTACGACCCGGCTGGCTACCTGCAGGACCTGCACGAGCTGACCGGCGGCGCGTACACGCTCGTCGAGAAGATCCTCGAGCCGGGCGAGCAGCTGCCCTCGTCGTGGCCGGTCGACGGCACGACCGGGTACGACGCCCTCGGCCTGCTCGACCGCGTCCTCGTCGACCCGGTCGGCGAGGAAGCCCTGACCGCCGCCTCCGGTGCGGAGCCGGGCGACTGGAAGCAGCTCACCCACGACACCCGACGCGGCATCGCCGACGGGATCCTCGGCAGCGAGGTCGCCCGGCTCGCCCGGCTGCTCGCGCCGACCGCTCCCGACGTGCCGCAGGAGCGGATCGTCGACGCGGTGGCCGAGATCGTCGCCTCGTTCGACGTCTACCGGACCTACCTGCCCGAGGGCGTCCACAACCTCATCGACGCCCTCGAAGGAGCCGCCGAGGCACGCCCCGACCTCGACGACGTGATCGACCGGATCGCCCCGGCGCTCGTGGACCCGCAGCACGCCGCCGCGATCCGGCTGCAGCAGACGTCCGGCATGGTGATGGCGAAGGGCGTCGAGGACACCGCGTACTACCGCACCTCGCGCCTGAGCTCGCTGAGCGAGGTCGGCGCGGACCCGAGCGTCTTCGCGGTGTCCGTGCGCGACTTCCACCAGGCGCAGCGCGACCGCCAGGGCAGCTGGCCGCACACCATGACGACCCTGACGACGCACGACACCAAGCGGAGCGAGGACACCCGTGCGCGCATCGCGGTGCTCGCCGAACTCGGCTCGGAGTGGTCGGCGGCGCTCGAGCGGCTGAACACGCTGGCACCGCTGCCCGACGCGGTCCTCGCCGACCTGCTCTGGCAGGCGATCGTCGGATCCCGCCCGGCGAGCCGTGAGCGCCTGCACGCCTACGCCGAGAAGGCCTCGCGCGAAGCGGGCGACAGCACGACCTGGACCGAGCCTGACGAGGCCTTCGAGCGGCAGATGCACGCCCTCGTCGACGCCGCGTTCGACGACCCCGAGGTGGTCGCCGTGCTCGACGAGCTCGACCGCACGGTCGACGCCGCCGGCTGGTCGAACGGCCTCGCGCAGAAGCTCGTCCAGCTGACCATGCCGGGCGTCCCCGATGTCTACCAGGGCACCGAGGCGTGGGACCGCTCGCTCGTCGACCCCGACAACCGTCGACCGGTCGACTACGCCGAGCTCCGGCACGTCCTCGCCACCCTCGACGGGCCGGAGGACGCGGGCCCCGAGCACCTCCCCGCGGTCGGGATCGACGGCGCCGCGAAGGTGCTCGTCACCAGCCGCGCGCTGCGTGTCCGCCGCGACCACCCCGAGCTGTTCACCCGGTACCTCGAACTCGAGGCGACCGGGATCGCGGCCGACCACGTCCTCGCGTTCGACCGCGGCGGCGCGGTGACGGTCGCGACCCGGCTCCCGGTCGGGCTGGAGCGTGTCGGCGGCTGGGGCGACACGCTGGTGCACCCGGTGCCGCTCGAGCGTGTCGACCTGCTCACCGGCCGACGCTTCCCGGCCGCGCGTGGCATCGCCCTGTCCGAGCTCCTCGCCGACTACCCGGTCGCGCTGCTCGTCCCGGCCGACCTCGCCGAGCGTGACGACACCGCCACCACGGCGACCACGTCCACCACCACGGACGGTTCCGGCACCCGGGACCGCTCCGACACCGCGGCGGAAGCCGACGGCACCGTCCTCGACCAGCAGGCCGAGATCGAGATCCTGGAGGGTCACGCATGACCGTTCCCGCACGCTACGGCGTCTGGGCACCCAACCCCGAGCGCGTCCGACTCGTCGTCGACGGCGTCGAGCACGCGCTCACCCGCGGCGACGACGACTGGTGGACGACCGACGAGGTCGTCCCCGTCGTGGGCGCCCGGTACGGGTTCCGGATCGACGACGACGACGCGGTCCGTCCCGACCCGCGCAGCCGCTACCAGCCCGAGGGGGTGCACGGCCCGTCCGAGGTCGTCGACCCCGAGCGCTTCGCCTGGACCGACGACGCATGGACCGGTCGTCCGGCCCGCGGCGGCGTCATCTACGAGATGCACGTCGGCACGTACACGCCCGAGGGCACGCTCGACGCCGCCGCCGCAAAGCTCGACCACCTGGTCGAGCTCGGCGTGGAGTTCGTCGAACTCCTCCCGGTGAACGCCGTCAACGGCGAGTGGAACTGGGGCTACGACGGGGTCGGCTGGTTCGCCGTGCACCACCCGTACGGCGGCCCGGACGCCTACGACCGGTTCGTCGACACCGCGCACTCGCTCGGGCTCGGCGTCATCCAGGACGTCGTCTACAACCACCTCGGCCCGAGCGGCAACTACCTGCCGCTGTACGGTCCGTACCTGCTGCAGGGACTCGGCAACACCTGGGGTGACTCGGTCAACGTCGAGCACCCCGAGGTCCGGCGCTACGTGCTCGACAACGTCCGCATGTGGTTCCGCGACCACCACGTCGACGGGCTGCGCCTCGACGCGGTGCACGCGATCCGCGACACCACCCGCCCGCACGTGCTGCAGGCGATGGCGTCGGAGACCGAGGCCTACTCGGAGTTCGCCGGCCGCCCGCTGTCGCTCATCGCCGAGTCGGACCTCAACGACCCGGTCATGTTCCGCTCGCAGGAGGCCGGCGGGTACGGGCTCGCCGGACAGTGGTCCGACGACTTCCACCACGCGGTCCACGTCGCCCTCACCGGCGAGACGAACGGCTACTACGCCGACTTCGCCCCGCTGTCGGCGCTCGCGAAGGTCCTCGACCACGGGTTCTTCCACGACGGCACGTGGTCGTCCTTCCGCGGGAAGCGCCACGGGCGTCCGATCGACCGCGGCACCTCGCCGGCGACCGCCCTCGTGGTCGCGAACCAGAACCACGACCAGATCGGCAACCGTGCCGCCGGCGACCGTCTCGCCGCCACCCTGGACGACGAGTCCCTCGTGATCGCCGCCGCCCTGACGCTGCTCGGTCCGTTCACGCCCATGCTGTTCATGGGCGAGGAGTTCGCCGCGACGACGCCGTGGCAGTTCTTCACCTCGCACCCCGAGCCGGCGCTCGGCAAGGTGACGGCAGAGGGACGCATCAAGGAGTTCGCCGAGCACGGCTGGGACGAGTCGACGGTCCCGGACCCGCAGGACCCGTCCACGTTCACGAACTCGAAGCTCGACTGGGCGGACGCCTCGTCGGACCGCGGGTCCGCGATCCTCCGGGCGTACCGGGTGCTCGTCGCGCTCCGCCGCACCGACCAGGCGTTCGTCGACCACCGCTACGAGGCGAACGCGGTCCGCTTCGACGAGCACGACCGGTGGCTCGTGCTGACGCGCGGGCTCCTCGGGCCGGACGCCGCACCGGTGCACGTGGTCGTCAACTTCGCCGACGACGCCGCCGAGGTCCCGGTGCCCGACGCGGCCGGCGAGGAGCTCTACCGCTTCGGTGAGGCCTCGGTCGAGGACGGGCTCGTCCGCTTCGCGTCCCGTGGCGTGGTCGTGGTGCGCTGACGACCGTCTGACGGTCCACACGACGGACGGGAGGCACGGGTGCCCAGCGGCACCGCGCCTCCCGTCCGTCGTGTGGCGGGTTGCCGCGCTCGGCGCGTCGGACGCGATCCGCACGGCCGACGCCCGCGACCCGCGCAGCGGACCACGATCCGCGGCGCCGGTGCGGCCCCGGGCGCGACGCGCGGCGCGGGTCACCGGGCCGGAGCCCGGGTCACCACCCGCGGCATCGCGCCGCTCCGAACGGGACTGCTCAGGCCGGTCAGGTCCGGTCGACGGCGACGTGCGCGTTCGTCCGGACGGACGGCAGTCGGCGGTGGTCCTTCACGAGCGACCGGACCTCGCGCAGGCGGCGGTCGATCCCCCACTTCGTGACGAGGGTGAGGCTCTCGCGGACGATGTTGCCGCTCATCTTCGAGACGCCGAACTCGCGCTCGGTGAAGACGATCGGCGTCTCGACGACGTGCAGACCGGCCTCGAGAGCGCGCCAGCACAGGTCGACCTGGAAGCAGTAGCCCTTCGACGCGATGCCCGACAGGTCGATGCGCTCGAGGGCGTCCGCGGTGAACACCCGGAACCCGCCCGTGGCGTCACGGACCGCGATGCCGAGGGCCATCCGCGTGTAGAGGTTGCCGCCGCGGGACAGGAACTCGCGGTACCACGGCCAGTTCTCGACCTCGCCGCCCCTGATCCACCGGGAGCCGAGCACCAGGTCGTTCGTGTCGGCGAGCTCGAGCATGCGCGGGAGGTACTCCGGGTGGTGCGAGCCGTCCGCGTCCATCTCGACGAGCTTGCCGTAGCCCCGCTCGAGCCCCCACGCGAAACCGGCGAGGTACGCGCCGCCGAGGCCGTCCTTCACCGTGCGGTGCAGCACGTGCACGCGGTCGGTCTCACGGGCGATCGCGTCCGCGATGTCACCGGTGCCGTCCGGGGAGTTGTCGTCGACGACGAGCACGTGGACGTCACCGTCGGTCGCTGCCAGCGTGCGTGCGACGATGGGACGGACGTTCTCCGCCTCGTCGTAGGTCGGGATGATGACCAGGGACTTGCTCATGATGCTCCTTGTTCGCACCACGACCGTACCGGTCCCCGCCCCCGAACCTCCTCCGCACCGCTGCGAAGCCGGTCAGGGTGCGTGTCGCGGCCGCCACCACGCAGCGGACGGGAGGCGCGGTGCCGGCTGGCACCGCGCCTCCCGTCCGTCGGGTGGTCGCGTCAGGCGGGACGCTGCGCCGGGCTGACCGACTTGGATGCGTCGCGCTCCGGGATGTCACCCAGGGCCTCGTCGATGGCGGCGAGTGCATCCGCGTCGAGCGTCACGCCCGCGGCCTTCACGTTGTCCGTGACCTGCTCGGGACGCGAGGCGCCGACGATGGCGCTCGCGACGTTCTCGTTCTGCAGGGTCCACGCGATCGCGAGCTGGGCGAGCGTGAGGCCGGCCTGCTCGGCGACGGGCTGCAGGCGCTGCACGGCCTCGAGGACCTCGTCGCGCATGAACCGCTTGATCATGTCCGCGCCGCCCTTCTCGTCCGTGGCGCGGGAGCCCTCGGGCAGCGGCTGGCCCGGCTTGTACTTGCCGGTCAGCACGCCCTGGGCGATGGGCGACCAGACGATCTGCGACAGGCCGAGCTGCTTCGAGGCCGGCACGACCTCGCCCTCGATGACCCGCCAGAGCATCGAGTACTGCGGCTGGTTCGAGATGAGCTGGAAGCCGAGCTCCTTGGCCAGCGCGGCACCGGCGCGGATCTGCTCGGCGTTCCACTCGCTGACGCCGATGTACAGCGCCTTGCCCTGCCGCACCACGTCGGCGAAGGCCTGCATGGTCTCCTCGAGCGGGGTCTCGTGGTCGTAGCGGTGGGCCTGGTACAGGTCGACGTAGTCGGTCTGCAGGCGCTCGAGCGAGCCGTTGATCGACTCCATGATGTGCTTGCGGCTGAGCCCGACGTCGTTGTGGCCCTTCGGCCCGGTCGGCCAGTAGACCTTCGTGAAGACCTCGAGCGACTGGCGACGCTCGCCCTTGAGGGCCTCGCCGAGGACGGTCTCGGCCGCCGTGTTCGCGTACGTGTCGGCCGTGTCGAAGGTGGTGATGCCGGCGTCGAGCGCTGCCCGCACGCACTGGGTGGCGACGTCGTTCTCGACCTGCGAGCCGTGCGTCAGCCAGTTGCCGTAGGTGATCTCGGAGATCTTGAGACCTGAGTTGCCTAGGTACCTGAATTCCATGGTGCTGACGCTAGCGGGGTCTGCGCGCGGGTGAGAGGTCGTGTGAGTACCTGGTTGCCGGGGGCGGGCTCGTTCGTCTGTCCGC
>NZ_MCIG01000084.1 GCF_001705035.1 Curtobacterium sp. UCD-KPL2560
GGGCGCCGGGCGCGCGCCGGGCCCTTCGTGGCGCGACGTGCTCCCGAACAAGCGGAAGCCCGTCGCGCCACGGCGATCCGTGGTGCGACGTGCTTCCGGTTGTGCGGAGCGTCCGCGGCCGACGCCGCCCACTGGGCGCCGCGTTCGCGGGGCGCGGCGCGGCGGGGCGCGCTGTGCGCTTCGTGGCGCGACGTGCTCCCGAACAAGCGGAAGCACGTCGCGCCACGGCGATCCGTGGTGCGACGTGCTTCCGGTTGTGCGGAGCGTCCGCGGCCGGCGCCGCGCGCGCGAAGCGCGCCGCGCCGCCAGCGCCGCGCCGCCAGCGCTACATGCGCTCGGGAGCACTCACCCCGAGCAGGCCGAGCCCGTTGCGGACGACCTGGCCGGTCGCGTCGTTCAGCCACAGGCGGGTGCGGTGCAGGTCGGTCACGGTCTCGTCGCCGAGCGGCGTCACGCGGCAGGCGTCGTACCAGCGGTGGTACAGCCCCGCGAGCTGCTCGGTGTAGCGCGCGATGCGGTGCGGCTCGCGGAGTTCGGCGGCCTGTCGGACCACGCGCGGGAACTCGGCGAGGGCCCCGAGCAGGGCGCTCTCGGTCTCGTGCGTCAGGAGCGAGGCGTCGAACGCCGACCGGTCGACCCCGGAGGCGGCGGCGTTGCGGGCGACCGACTGCGTGCGGGCGTGGGCGTACTGCACGTAGAAGACCGGGTTGTCGTTGGTCCGCTTCGTGAGCAGGTCGAGGTCGATGTCGATCGCGGTGTCGCTGGCGAACCGGACGAGTGCGTACCGGCCGGCGTCGACACCGACGGCCTCGACGAGGTCCTCCATCGACACGATCGTGCCGTTGCGCTTCGACATCCGGAACGGCTGGCCGTCCTTGAGCAGGTTCACCATCTGCCCGATGAGGATCTCGAGGTTCGTGCCCGGCTCGTCGCCGAACGCCGCGCACATCGCCATCATGCGACCGACGTAGCCGTGGTGGTCGGCGCCGAGCATGATGAGGTTCCGCTCGAACCCGCGCTCGCGCTTGTCCAGGTAGTAGGCCAGGTCGCCCGCGATGTACGCCGGCTGCCCGTCGGACTTGACGACCACACGGTCGCGGTCGTCGCCGAAGTCGGTGGTGCGGAGCCAGAGCGCGCCGTCCGCCTCGTACATCTTGCCGAGGGACTGCAGCCGCTCGATCGCACGCTCGACGGCCTTCGACTCGTGCAGGGCGTTCTCGTGGAAGTACACGTCGAAGTCGACGCCGAAGTCGTGCAGCGAACGCTTGATGTCGGCGAACATGAACTCGACGCCCTCGCGGCGGAAGAGCTCCTGCGCCTCGTCGCGCGGCAGGTCCCGCACGTCGGTGCCGGCCGGCAGCGTCGCGATGACGCGAGCAGCGATCTCACCGATGTACGCGCCGCCGTAGCCGTCCTCGGGCGTCGGCTCGCCGAGCGCGGAGGCCACGAGGGACCGGGCGAAGCGGTCGATCTGCGCACCGTGGTCGTTGAAGTAGTACTCGCGGGTGACGAGGCCGCCCTGCGCCGTGAACACGCGCGCCAGGCTGTCGCCGACGGCGGCCCACCGCACGCCGCCCATGTGGATCGGCCCGGTCGGGTTCGCCGACACGAACTCGAGGTCGATGCGCACGCCCTCGTACAGGTCGCCGTTGCCGAAGGCCGAGCCGGAGTCGACGATCGTCCGCGCGATCTCACCCGCGGCGGCGGCCTCGAGCGTGATGTTGATGAAGCCCGGGCCGGCGACGTCGACCGAGGCCACGCCGTCGAGCTCGGTCAGCTCGCCGGCGATCTCGGTCGCGAGCTCGCGCGGGTTCGTGCCGATGCGCTTCGCGAGCTGCATCGCGGCGTTCGAGGCCCAGTCGCCGTGCGCACGGTTCCGCGGACGCTCGAGGGTCACGTGGGAGTCGTCGATCGTCACGGTGTCGGACGCGCCTCGTCGCTCGACGATCCCGGTCAGGATCGACAGGTACGCGGCGGAGAGTTCGGCAGGAGTCACGAGGGTCGAGTCTACCGGGACACCCAGCCGCCTCCGGGCCGATGCCGGAGGGCCGTGCAGCATCATGGCCGGATGACCTCCCGCAGCCGCGCCCGGGCGATCACCGTCGCCGTGCTCACCGTGTCCGCGTCCACGCTCCTGGCGGCCTGCTCCGGCGGGTCCGGCGGCGGCGCGCCGAGTGCGAGCGCGTCCGGACAGCCCATCGGCACGACCGTCACGCAGACCTGCGCCGAGCTGCTGCCGGACGACGCCCTGCAGGTCTACGGGAAGACCTTCCGGCGGGACACCGACTGGACCCCGGCGAAGGGCTCCCCCGCCGCGACCATCGAACGGCAGCGCGGTCGCGTCTGCCACCTCGTCGCGACCGACGACCCGTCGACGACGATCACGGTGGCCGTCGCGCACCTGCCTGAGAAGTCGCTCACGACCCTGAAGGACGCCCTGTACGAGCGCGGCGGCTCGGTCCCGACCTACGGGGTCGAGGGCTACTACTCGCTCACGAAGGGCGTCGGCCGCGCCGACGCGTTCCCGGACCCCTACTGGATCACCACCGAGTCACCCCTGTTCACCGAGCCCGGCGGTGCGCAGCCCGTGGTCGACGCCGTGCACGCCGCGGTGCAGCCCGGCGGGTCGGCGACGCCCGCCGGCTGACGGCGCGGCCCCCAGGGCCGTGCCGGTGCACCCGACGCGAGCCGACGAGCCGTCACCGCCCGGCGCCCTCCGGTGACCAGGAGCCGGACGGGAGGCGCGGGTCGGGCCCGCACCGTGCCTCCCGTCCGGTGCGTCCCACCGGGACGACGCGACACGCGCTGTCCGGTGGGTGGTCGCGGACCTGCTACGGTTGGTGACACCCACGAGCCCCCATAGCTCAGGGGATAGAGCACTGCCCTCCGGAGGCAGGGGCGGAGGTTCGAATCCTCCTGGGGGCACAGGAAACTCCCTCGCAAGCAGACGTTCTCGCTTCGCTCGATCGGCTGCGCTCGATGTCGCCTGCGGCGACCGTCACCCGTGGCCGGGTCCGCAGGGCCCGTCGCCAGCGCTCGATCGGCTGCGCTCGATGTCGCCTGCGGCGACCGTCCCCCGTGGCCGGGTCCGCAGGGCCCGTCGCCAGCGCTCGATCGGCTGCGCTCGATGTCGCCTGCGGCGACCGTCCCCCGTGGCCGGGTCCGCAGGGCCCGTCGCCTGCGGTGCGGGCCGGCACGCGGAGTTCGCGTGCACGACACCCGGCGTCACTATGATCCGCGCCGATGAGCACCGGCACCGCCCCCACGTCCCCGCAGGCCGAACTGGCCCGCGGCGACCACGCACCCGCCCCGCGCACCCTGCTCGACGTCCTCGAGGCGACGGCGGCCGCGCACCCCGACGCCCTCGCGCTCGAGGACCCGGTCGGCGCCGTCGACCACGCCACGATGCTGCGGCTCGTGCGCGAACAGGCCGACGACCTGGCGCGGCGCGGCGTCCGGCGCGGCGACCGCGTCGGGGTCCGCATCCCGTCCGGCGGACGCGACCTGTACCTCTCGGTGCTCGCCGTGCTCGCCGCCGGTGCCGCGTACGTCCCCGTGGACGCCGACGACCCCGAGGAGCGCGCCGCCCTGGTGTTCGGCGAGGCCGGGGTCGTCGGTGTGCTCGGTGCCGGTGGGGTCCTCCGGGTCTCCGGGGCGCCCGACGCGGCCGAGTCCCCCGTGGTCGACCCGGACGCCCGAGCGGCACGCCCGACCGTCGACGACGACGCCTGGGTCATCTTCACCTCGGGGTCGACCGGGGTCCCGAAGGGCGTCGCCGTCACGCACCGGTCGGCCGCGGCCTTCGTCGACGCCGAGGCGCGGATGTTCCTGCAGGACGCGCCGATCGGTCCCGGCGACCGCGTGCTCGCGGGACTGAGCGTGGCGTTCGACGCCTCGTGCGAGGAGATGTGGCTCGCGTGGGGACACGGCGCCTGCCTCGTGCCGGCGCCGCGGTCGCTCGTGCGCAGCGGTGTCGACCTCGGCCCGTGGCTCATCGCCCACGGCATCACGGTCGTGTCGACGGTGCCGACCCTGGCGGCGCTCTGGCCCGACGACGCCCTCGAGCAGGTGCGCCTGGTCGTCTTCGGCGGCGAGGCCTGCCCGCCCGAGCTCGCGGCGAGGATCGCGTCACACGACCGGGAGCTCTGGAACACCTACGGGCCGACCGAGGCGACCGTCGTCGCGTGCGGTGCCCGGATGGACGGCAGCCAACCTGTGCGGATCGGCCTGCCGCTCGACGGGTGGGACCTCGCCGTGGTCGACGAGACCGGCCACCGGGTCGCCCCGGGCGGCGTCGGCGAGCTGGTCATCGGCGGCGTCGGGCTCGGCCGCTACCTCGACCCGGCGAAGGACGCCGAGAAGTACGCACCCTTCCCCGAGCTCGGCTGGGACCGGGCCTACCGCAGCGGCGACCTCGTCCGGTACGAGCCCGAGGGCCTGGTCTTCCAGGGCCGCGCCGACGACCAGGTGAAGCTCGGCGGCCGCCGCATCGAGCTCGGCGAGGTCGACGCCGCGCTGCAGGCCCTCGACGGCGTCGCCGGTGGTGCCGCCGTCGTGCAGCGCACACCCGCCGGCAACCAGGTGCTCGTCGGCTACGTCGCACCGGCAGCGGGGACGACGCTCGACACCGCGGCCGCGAACGCCCGGCTGCGCGAGGAGCTGCCCGCCGCCCTCGTCCCGCTCCTGGCCGTGGTCGACGCGCTGCCGACCCGGACCTCGGGCAAGGTCGACCGGGCCGCACTACCGTGGCCGCTGCCGGGCGCGGGCGACACCGCGCTGCTGCCGGACACCGTCGCCTGGATCGCCGAGCGCTGGTCGGCGATCCTCGGCGTACCGGTCACGGGCGTCGACGACGACTTCTTCGCCGCGGGTGGCGGTTCGCTCACCGCCGCCCAGCTCGTCTCCGCGATCCGGGAGCGCTTCCCGACGACCACGGTCGCCGACGTCTACGACCACCCCCGCATCGGTGCCCTCGCCGATGCACTCGACGACAGCGGCCCCGTCACCGCCGCACGACGCCCGGTCGCGCCGGTGCCACCCGCGACCGGGCTCCTGCTCACCCTGCTCGGCCTGCCGGTGCAGGTGCTCCGGGGGCTCCGCGTCACGACGTGGACGGCACTCGCCTCGACCGTCCTGCACGCCACGACGCTCCCCGCCCTGCCCGCGCTCCCCTGGTGGGCGCTCGTCGTCGCGGTCGCCGTGTTCGTGACACCGGTCGGCAAGATGGCACTGACGGTCGTGCTCGTCCGCGCGGTGCTGCTCGGGGTCCGACCGGGCGACCACCCGCGGGGCGGCTCGGTGCACGTGCGGGTCTGGCTCGCGGAGCGCATCGCCCAGGCGGTCGACGGCCCCTCCACAGCGGGTGCGCCCTGGATCAGTTACTACGCGCGAGCACTCGGCGCCCGCATCGGCCGCGACGTCGACCTGCACACCCTGCCGCCCGTGACCGGCATGCTCACGGTCGGGAAACGGGCGTCCGTCGAACCCGAGGTCGACCTCGCCGGACACTGGGTCGACGGGGACGTCTTCCGGCTCGGCGCGGTGCGGATCGACGCGGACGCCGTCGTGCACAGCCGCTCCACCCTGCTGCCGGGCGCGCACGTCGGCGCGGGTGCCGAGGTCGAGGCCGGCTCCGCCGTCACGGGTCGCGTGCCCGACGGGGAGCGGTGGGCCGGGTCGCCGGCGGAGCGCGTCGGCTCGGCTCGGCACGGCCGGGAGGCGCGCCCCGACACCCGACGCCGGTGGCTGCTCGCGTACGGGGCCGGTTCGGTCGTCGTGGCCGGCCTGCCCGTCGTCGGCGTCGCGGCGGGGGTGGCGGTCGTGGCCGCGCTCGTCGGGCCCGCCCCCTCGGTGGGCGCGGCCGTGCTGCACGGCCTGGCCGTCGTCCCGCTCGGCACCCTCGTGGCCGGCGCCGTGTACGCCGTCCTGGTGGTCGCCGCGGTGCGGCTCCTCGCCCTGCGCCTGCACGAGGGCCGCCACCCGGTGCGGTCCCGGCAGGGGTGGCAGGCATGGTGCACCGAGCGGGTCCTCGACGCCGCCCGGACGCTGCTGTTCCCGCTGTACGCGAGCCTGGTCACACCGTCGTGGCTCCGGCTGCTCGGTGCCCGGGTCGGTCGCGACACCGAGATCTCGACCGTGCTGCTCATCCCGTCGCTCACGCAGATCGCGTCGGGGGCGTTCCTCGCCGACGACACGATGGTCGCGACCTACGAGCTCGGCGGTGGACGGATCCGGATCGGGCGGTCGAAGGTCGGCCGACGCGCGTTCCTCGGCAACTCCGGCATGACCGGCGCCGGGCGTTCGGTCCCCCGCGAGGCCCTCGTCGCGGTGCTCTCCGCGGTGCCGAGGAAGGCCAAGCGCGGATCCTCCTGGCTCGGGTCGCCCCCGGTCCGGCTCCGGCGGGCCGCCACCCGCTTCGACGAGGAGCGCACCTTCCGTCCGCCGCGGCGGCTCAAGGTCGCCCGCGGGGCGTGGGAACTGCTCCGGCTCGTCGCGCCGGTGGTCTCCGGCGCGATCGCCCTCGGTGTCGCCGGAGCACTGATCGCCACGTGGTCGGCGGTCGGCCTCGGGTGGACGGTGCTCGCCGCCGGCCCCGTGCTCGTCGCAGCCGGGGCCGTCGCCGCCGTGGTGTCGACCGGCGCGAAGTGGCTGTTCGTCGGGCGGATCACCGCGCAGGAACACCCGCTGTGGTCGTCGTTCGTGTGGCGGAACGAGGTGCAGGACACCTTCGTCGAGACCGTCGCCCGCCCCTGGTTCGCCGAGCAGGCCACCGGCACGCCGGCCCTCGCGGCATGGCTGCGCAGCCTCGGGGCGCGCATCGGCCGCGGCACCTGGATCGAGACGTACTGGCTGCCCGAGGCCGACCTCGTCTCGATCGGCCACGGGGCGTCGGTCGCGCGCGGCACCGTCGTGCAGACCCACCTGTTCCACGACCGGGTGATGCAGCTCGACACGGTGACGCTCCACGACGGCGCGACCCTCGGGCCGCACAGCGTCGTCCTGCCCGCGGCCGGCATCGGTGCGGGCGCGACGGTCGGACCGGCCTCGCTCGTGATGCGCGGCGAGCAGGTACCGGCCGGGACGTGGTGGTCCGGCAACCCGATCGCCCCGTGGACGTCCGCGCCGCCCGTCCCCGCGCCGCACGCGGAGTCGGCGGAGTCGGCGGAGTCGGCGGGACCGGCGTCCCCCGGCGGGGCCACCGCGGACGCCCCGGCCGGGTCCGGTGCCGGGACGGTCGACGCCGTGGCAGACTCGACCGCACCGTGAAGCCGAACCCCGACGTCGACCCCTACACCCCGCACAGCGGCGACCGTCGGTGGAGCGCCCGGCACCACGACCTGCGCCTGGACTACCGCGTCGCCACGAACCGCCTGGACGCCACGGCGACGATCACCGCGCACGCGCTCGAGCCACTCGACCGGGTCGTCCTCGACCTGCACGGGCTGCGGGTCGACCGGGTCGACGTCGACGGGGTCCGGGCGGCGAAGGTGTCCTCGTCGGCGCACAAGACCACCGTCACGCCGGCCGCGCCGCTGCCCGCCGGAGCCGACTTCACCCTGCACGTGCGCTACCACGGAGCCCCCCGACCGCTCCGGAGTCCGTGGGGGCAGATCGGGTGGGAGGAGCTGTCCGACGGCGTCATCGTCGCGGCGCAGCCGACCGGGGCGCCGTCGTGGTTCCCCTGCAACGACCGGCCCGACGACAAGGCGACCTACCGGTTCACGATCACGGCCGAGGCCGGCTACCACGTCCTCGCGAACGGCACCCTGCTCGGCCGCGAGCGTGCCCGTGCCGGCACGACGTGGACCTACGCCGTCACCGAACCGATGGCGACCTACCTGGCGACCGTGCAGATCGGGCGCTACCGCAGCACCACCGTGCGGGGCAGCGGGCACGAGGTCACGGTCCACCACCCCGCCGACCTGGCCGCCGCGGTGCGCACCGACTTCGGACGCGTCCCCGACATGGTGGCCCTGTTCGAGGAGTGGTTCGGTCCGTACCCGTTCGCGTCCTACGGGGTCGTCGTGACGGACGACGACCTCGAGATCCCACTCGAGGCACACGGCCTCGCGACGTTCGGCCGCAACCACGTCGACGGCGAGCACGGCACCGACCGGCTGATCGCGCACGAACTCGCACACCAGTGGTTCGGCAACGCGGTGACGCTCGGCCGCTGGCAGGACATCTGGCTGCACGAGGGGTTCGCCTGCCACGCCGAGTGGCTCTGGTCGGAGCACCGTGGCGGCGAGAGCGCCGACGTGCTCGCCGCGCGCAACCGCCAGGCGCTGCTGACGGCACCCCAGGACCTCGTCGTGGCGGACCCCGGCGCGCGGGACATGTTCGACGACCGGGTCTACAAGCGTGGCGCCCTCGCCCTGCACGCGCTGCGCCGGACCGTCGGTGACGCCGCGTTCGCCGCCGGTCTCCGGACGATCACGGCCCGGCACCGGTTCGGGAACGTCGACCCGGCATCGGTGTACGCGGCCTTCGCCGAGGCCGCCGGCCTGGACGTCGCGCAGGTCCGCGCCGTCACGGGTCCCTGGGTGGACGGAACGGGCGTCCCGGCACTGCCGGCCTGACCCCCGTCGGCCGGGCCGGAGCGTGCACGTCGGGGACGCGGCTGCTCGTTCGTCCGGGCCGGGGCGCACGGGCCGGGGCGCCGTCCGCGGTCGCGCGGCCCGACGTCGCGGCTGCCCGGGCACGGAGCGAGGGGGCGGTGTCAGTGCGCGGGACCCGCCGGGCCCCGGCCGTCACGGGTCGGAGCCGCGGTGCCGACGCGCGTCGGGTGCAGCTCGGCCCACAGCGCGTCGAGCGACACCCCGACCACGCCGGCAACCGCGGCGATCGTCGCGAAGGACGGCGTGGCGATCCGGCCGGTCTCGATCTTCCGCAGGGTCTCCGGCGAGATGCCGGCCTCGAGGGCGACGTCGAGCATCGACCGGTCGGCGCGGGCGTGCCGGAGCAGGGCGCCGAGCCGACGACCGCGTTCGAGCTCGTCGGGACTGAGAGGGAGGCGGACCATGATCCGATACTAATGCCGGGATGATCATACCGGTACGATCAGCGGATGATCGAGATCCTCTCCCCCGCCGAGGTCGACCGCGCCCGGCGCACCGGTGCCCTGGTCGGCGACATCCTGCAGACGCTCCGTGAGCACACCCGGGTCGGCACGAACCTGCTCGAGATCGACGCGTGGACCCGCAGGCTGATCGAGGAAGCGGGGGCCGTGTCGTGCTACGTCGACTACGCACCGTCGTTCGGCCGCGGGCCGTTCGGGCACCACGTCTGCACGGCCGTCAACGACGCGGTGCTGCACGGGCTCCCCCACGACCGTGCACTGGTGGACGGCGACCTGCTCACCCTCGACCTCGCCGTGACGCTCCACGGGATCGCCGCCGACGCCGCGGTGAGCTTCGTGGTCGGCACCCCCGACCCAGCCGACACAGCGATGATCGATGCGACCGAACGAGCCCTCGCAGCAGGGATCGCCGCCGCGAGACCCGGAGCACGCACCGGCGACCTGTCGCACGCGATCGGTACCGTCCTGGCCGACGCGGGATACCCCGTGAACACCGAGTTCGGTGGGCACGGCATCGGCACGACGATGCACCAGGACCCGCACGTGTCGAACACCGGACGACCGGGCCGCGGCCTCGTGCTCCGACCGGGACTCCTGCTCGCCCTCGAACCCTGGGTGATGGCGGACACCGACCGGCTCGTGACGGACCCGGACGGCTGGACGCTCCGCAGTGCGACGGGGGCCAGGACGGCGCACACCGAGCACACCATCGCCGTCACCGAGGACGGCGCCGAGGTCCTCACCCGCCCGAGGAGCTGACCGACGGGTCGACCTCGAGCACGACCGGGAGCCCGCCCGCGGCGACCGCGAGGACGAGGTCCGCGTCGAGGTGCGCGACCTCGACCCGCTGCGTCGTGCCCTCGAACGTGGCGGTCTGTTCGTCGAGGTCGACCAGGACGGCCGAGGGATCGACGCGCAGGCCGCGGCCGTCGCGCTTCAGGACCGCCTCCGTGACCGTCCACGCAGCGGTCCGGTCGCGGTCGTCGGACGACTGTCCCACGACGGACACGTCGAGGGGTGCGGCGGCGACACGGGACACCCGCTCGACGTCGACGCCGATCTCCGTGCCCGCCGGGGCGCCGACGGCGACCGCGAGGACGACGACGCCGGACGTCGAGGCCGTGCTGACGGGGAAGGGGCGGCCGCTCGCGGCCGCCCACGGGCGACCGTGGTCCGTCGAAGCGCAGTGCAGACAGACGCGCCCCGCGCGCACCGCTGGCAGGTCGACACCCGCAGCCGACGCGACGGCGGCGACCAGCGCCTCCCGGGCGCCGACGGCGTCACTGACGACGGACACCTGCACCCGCGCGTCGGGCAGGGTGTCCGCCGGAGCCCGACCGTGCACGTCGTCGGACTGCACCAGTCCGCGCGACCGCACGGTGTCGGAGCCGCCCGGAGCCGTGTGGTCCGGGCGCGACCGCGCGGGATGCAACCGGATCAGGCGTGCGTGAGCGCGATGAGCGCCACGTTCATGGTGCTGTAGGCACCCTCGGACCTGGTGGCCTGACGGACCCGACCGCGCAGGACCTCGTACCGGCCGTCCTGTTCCCGGACGAACCCGATCACGCCGCTCGCCGGGGTCGAGACCCGGTGGTAGCCGTCCTCCAGCGGGACGACCTCTGTGCTGGCTGTGCGCTCCATCGCTGCTCCCCTTTCCGTTCGTCGTCGAACAGTGGCCGCCAGCATACCCCGGTACGGGGGACAAACTCTCCAGATGGAGCCGGACCTCCGCGCTTCGTCCACACTCCGACCGCTGTGTGCGTCGCCTGGATAGCATCGGGGCGACAGCGGCTCCAGGGTGCTGCTCCCGGGGGTCCCGGGCAGCACACCCGGCGACGAACGGAGGACGGATGCGAGCGGTGGACGGCCGATCGGCACGACCCGGTACGAGCGGTGACAGGGGGACACGACCTGCCCGCCGCGCACCCTCCCGGGGTGTCGGTCGAGTGGTGTCCCGGATCGCCGCCGTCCTGCTCGCCGTCGGGCTGGTGACGGCTCCCGCTGCTGCCGCCCACGCGACCGACCCGGTCGACCTGCGCGGCGCCTACGTGCTCGACGACGCGGGCGTCCTGTCGAGCTCGCAGCGGGCGCGCGTCGAGCGGTCGGTCCAGGACCTGTACGACAGCACGAAGACGCAGCTCTACGTCGTGTTCGTGCCGACCTTCACGAACCCGAGCGACCACACCGCCTGGGGCGACGCCGTGATGCAGCGGAACCAGATCGACTCCGACAGCATCGTCCTGTCCGTCGCGGTCGACGACCGGATCGCCGACGTCCAGCAGACGAACGAGACCGCGCTGTCCCGCAGCGACGTGCAGTCCGCCTACGAACAGGACGCCGTGCCGGCGCTGCGCAACGGGGACTGGGCGGGCGCGGCGACGGCGTTCGCGACCGGCCTGGCCGACACCCAGGCGCCGCCGGACCTCACGGCCCTGTGGGTGCTCCTGCTCGCCGTGGTCGTCGTCGCCGTGGTGGTCGTGCTCGTCCTCCGGGCCCGGAACAAGCGCCGGACGGCTGCGGCCACCCGTGCGCAGCAGGAGTCCCTCGCGGGGCTCGAACGGTCCGCCGGCGCAGCCCTGGTCACCATCGACGACGAACTCGAGACCGCCGAACAAGAGGTCGGGTTCGCCACGGCCCAGTTCGGCGCCGACGCCGCGAAGCCCTTCGCCGACGCCGTCGCCGCGGCGAAGCGCTCCGTCCGTCAGGCCTTCAGCTACCAGCAGCAGCTCGACGACGAGGTCCCCGACTCCCCCCAGCAGCGCGCGGAGTGGGCGAACCAGATCATCGCCATCTGCCAGCAGGCCCACGCCGCGATCGAGCAGCAGACCGAGGCCTTCGACCAGCTCCGTGCCCTCGAGTCCGGCGTCGAGGACGCCGCCGCAGCGCTCGCGACCGCGGTGGCGGCGGCCCCGACCGCCCTCACCGAGGCGCACGCCGCACTCGAACGGGTGCGTGCCGCGTACACCGGCCGGACGCTCGCCACGGTGTCGGACAACGTCGACCAGGCCCGGAAGGTGCTCGACTACGCGACGGAGCGGTCCGGTGCAGCCACCGCGGCGATCGCCGCCGGGGACAAGGGCGAGGCGGTCATCGCGGTCCGCGACGGCCAACACGCCCTGGCGCAGGTCCAGCAGCTCACCAGCAGCGCGACGACCGCCGAGCGCACCTTCGCCGACGCGTCAGCACGGGTCGACGCGATGCGGGCGGACATCGAGGGGGACGTCGCCGCGGCGCGCGCGATGCGGTCGGACGACCCCGGCCTCGCCGCCGCGGTCTCCCGGGCCGAGTCCGTGCTCCGCCAGGGTCTCGACCCGCGGGACCCGGTCGCAGCGGTGGACGTCCTGACGAAGGCGAACACGGAGATCGACGCCGCCCTCGCGACGGCCCGTGGCGTCCAGGAACAGCAGGAGCGGGCACGGCGGGCGCTCGACGACGCCCTGCGGGACGCCAGGAGCCGGATCAGCCAGGCGCGCGACTTCATCAGGATGCGGCGCGGCGGCGTCGGCACGACCGCCCGGACCCGCCTGTCCGAAGCCGAGCGGGCGCTCGACGACGCGGTCGAGCTCGCCACGACCGACCCCGCTCGCGCCGTGCAGGCCGCACGGGCCGCGGAGCAGTACGCGGCGGCGGCGATGGACGCGGCGAACGACGACATGGGCGGGTGGCCCGGGCAGGGCGGCGGGAACGGCGCGCAGCTCGGCGGACTCGTCACGGGCATCGTGCTCGGCGGACTCCTCGGCGGACGCGGGGGCAGCTACGGGGGCGGGTCGTTCGGTG
>NZ_MCIG01000085.1 GCF_001705035.1 Curtobacterium sp. UCD-KPL2560
GCACTGTGGGGACGAGCGGGGTGGGGGAGCGCGGCTGGGTACGCTTGGCGTGTGACGGATGCACCGATCGGAGTCTTCGACAGCGGCGTCGGCGGGCTCACGGTGGCCCGGGCGATCATCGACCAGCTGCCGCGCGAGAGCATCCGGTACGTGGGCGACACCGTGCACTCGCCCTACGGCCCGAAGCCGATCGCCGACGTGCGGCGGTACGCCCTCGAGGTCATGGACGACCTCGTCGAGCAGGGCGTGAAGGCGCTCGTCATCGCGTGCAACACGGCCTCCTCCGCGGTCCTCCGCGACGCCCGGGAGCGGTACGAGCAGGCGTACGGCATCCCCGTGGTCGAGGTCATCCAGCCCGCCGCCCGCGCCGCCGTCAAGCAGACCAGGACCGGGCGCATCGGTGTGATCGGCACGGTCGGGACGATCGCCTCGCGGGCGTACGAGGACGCGTTCGCCGTCGCCGCCGACGTCACGCTGTCGCTCGCCGCCTGCCCGCGGTTCGTCGAGTTCGTCGAGGCGGGGGACACCTCGTCGCCGGCCCTCCGCTCGGTCGCGGCGCAGTACCTCGAACCGATCCGGGCGGCCGACGTCGACACCCTCGTGCTCGGCTGCACGCACTACCCGCTCATGTCGGCGGCGATCCAGTACGTGATGGGGCCGGACGTCACGCTGGTCTCGAGCGCCGAGGAGACCGCCAACGACGTGTACCGCCGGCTCGTCGAGCACGGGCTCGAGCGGACCGTGACCGAACCGCCCACGTACGCGTTCGACGCGACCGGTGAGGACCGCAACGGGTTCATCCGCCTGGCCCGACGGTTCCTCGGCCCGGAGGTGTCCAGCGTCGGCCACCTGCAGACCGGAGCCATCACGCTGCCCCGCACCGCGCCCTGAACGGGGCCGCACGACCACCGCGACCACCGCGACCGACCCGCACCGCGCCTCCAGGCCGGACCGAGAGGACACCATGACCGACACGACCACGACCCGCATCGACGGCCGCAGCACCACCGACCACCGCCCCGTCACGATCGAGCGGGGGTGGAGCGCGCAGGCCGAGGGCAGTGCGCTCATCTCGTTCGGGAACACCAAGGTGCTCTGCACCGCGAGCTTCACGAACGGCGTGCCGCGCTGGCTCGCCGGCAAGGGTACCGGCTGGGTGACCGCCGAGTACTCGATGCTGCCGCGCTCGACCAACGAGCGGATGCAGCGTGAGTCGATCAAGGGCAAGGTCGGCGGCCGGACGCACGAGATCTCCCGCCTGATCGGCCGCTCGCTGCGCGCGGTCGTGGACACGAAGGCCCTCGGCGAGAACACCCTCGTCATCGACTGCGACGTGCTGCAGGCCGACGGCGGCACCCGGACCGCGTCGATCACCGGCGCGTACGTGGCCATGGTCGACGCGATCGAGTGGGGCCGGGGCAAGGGCTTCATCGCGAAGAAGGCCACGCCGCTCACCGACAGCGTGCAGGCGATCTCGGTCGGCATCGTCAAGGGCGTGCCGATGCTCGACCTCGCGTACACCGAGGACTCGGCCGCCGACACCGACATGAACATCGTCACGACGGGCTCGGGCAAGTTCATCGAGGTGCAGGGGACGGCCGAGCACGCGCCGTTCGACCGCGCCGAGCTCGACACGCTGCTCGACCTCGGGCTGGCGGGCAACGCCTCGCTCGCGGCGATCCAGCGCGAGGTGCTCGGGGTGGCCTCGTGACCGGGACGGTCGTGCTCGCGACGCACAACCAGGGCAAGGTCGTCGAGCTCCGCGGGATCCTCGGCGAGGCCCTCGGCGGCGTCGAACTCGTCGGTTACGACGGGCCGGAGCCGGTCGAGGACGGTGACACCTACGCGGCCAACGCGCTCATCAAGGCCAGGGCAGCGGTCGCGCACACCGGACTGCCGGCGCTCGCCGACGACTCCGGCATCGCGGTCGACGCGCTCGACGGTGCACCGGGGATCCACTCCGCCCGGTACGCCGGCACCCGCGTGGACGCCGACAACATCGCGTTGCTGCTGGCGAACCTCGAGGGCGTGGTGGAGCGGACCGCGGCGTTCGTCTGCGCCGCCGCGTTCGTCACCCCGGACGGCACCGAGCACGTGTTCGAGGCGGTGTGGAACGGCGAGGTCCTGACGGAGCCGGTCGGTGACGGCGGGCACGGGTACGACCCGGTGTTCCACCCGGACGACGCTCAGGGGTCGGCGGCGCAGCTGACCCGCGACGAGAAGAACGCCCTGAGCCACCGGTCGAAGGCGTTCCGCGGGATCGCGCCGATCGTGCGGGAGTGGTTCGCGACGACCGAGGGCTGACGCCCGCGCCCGCGCCCGACGGCCGAGGGCTGACGCCCGCGCCCGACGGCCGAGGGCTGACGCCCGCGCCCGACGGCCGAGGGCTGACGCCCGCGCCCGACGCGGTGGTCAGGACGACCGGCCGCGAGACCCCACCACCACGACGAGACGCCCCCGGGAACGGGGGCGTGTCGTCGTCCGGGGCGTCCGCCGCCGGGGCCGGCCAGTGGACCGGGAGGGCCGCTACTGCCCGACGGGCCGCTGGCCGTCGGCCGCGCGCTGCTCCGCCTCGGCCGTGTGCTTCGCCTTGCGCGCCGTCCGCCAGTAGTGCAGGCCGGCGGGCACGACCGTGACGACGACCGCGAGGATGAGGATCACGTCGATGTAGTTGCGCACGATGTACGCCACCGGCGGGATGTAGCCGAGGACGTACCCGAGGAACGTGACACCGACGCCCCAGACGACAGCACCGATGGCGTTGTACAGCGAGTACTTCTTGTAGTCCATCCGCCCGACGCCGGCGGCGATCGGGGCGAACGTGCGGACGACCGGGACGAAGCGCGCCATGATGACCGCGAGCGGGCCGAAGCGGTGGAAGAACGCGTTGGTGCGGTCGACGTTCGCCTTCGAGAACAGGCCGCTCTCCTTGCGTTCGAAGATCGGCGGCCCGGCCTTCTTGCCGATGTAGTAGCCGAGTTCACCGCCGAGGAACGCCGCGGCGCCGATCATCAGGGCGGCCACCCAGATCGGGATGCCGCCGATCTGGCCGCCGCGGTCGAAGGCGAACAGGCCGGTGATGACGAGCAGGCTGTCACCGGGGAAGATGAACCCGATGAGGAGGCCGGTCTCGGCGAAGACGATGGCGCAGACGACGAGCACGGCGATGGCGCCGAAGTGGTCGAGGATGTACTGCGGGTCGAGCCACGGGATCAGGGCGAGGGGAAGCGCGTGCATGGTTCTTCCGGTCGGGAGTCGGGGTCACGGGGGACTCCCGCACCCTGAGGGTACCGCCCGTCGTCCTGGGGACCATCCCTCAGGGGGATGAGGTGCGCCGGTGCATCCGTCGTGCGGAAGGAGGGACTCGAACCCTCACGCCTGGGGCACAGGAACCTAAATCCTGCGTGTCTACCGATTCCACCACTCCCGCGAGCACCGGCAGTCTACGGGGCACTCGCCCGGCCGGACCGGCGGGGCGGACGGGCACCGCGCCTCCCGGCCGACGATCGCGACGACGGGACGGACGCGACGCACGCGCAGACCGCGACAACGGGACGGACGCGCCGACGCGACGCACGCGCCGACCGCGACGACGGGACGGACGCGCCCACGCGACGCACGCGCCGACCGTGACCGGCGCGACGAGCGCGCCCCGCCTCAGCGCAACCGACGCGGCAGGTACCGCGGCACGTACCGGAGCAGCACGCCCGCACCGACCAGCCCCAGCACGCCCATCACCCCGCTCGCGAGCGCGAGCGACGCGACCGCCGTGACGCCGGAGAGCACGAGCGGAGCCGCGGCCGAGCCGAAGTCCCCGGTGAAGCGCCACGCGCCCAGGAACGGAGCCGGGTTCCCCCGCGGCGCGAGGTCGGCCCCGAGCGTCATGAGGATCCCCGACCCGACGCCGTTCGCGAGGGACATGCCGATCGCGATGCCGACGAACCAGCCGACCCGGGCGTCGAGGTGGCCGCTCCAGGCGAGCAGGAAGTAGCTGACGCTGAGGCCGAGCATGCACGGCAGGGCGCTCGCGAGCCGCCCCCAGCGGTCCATGATCTGCCCGCTCGTGTAGAACAGCGCGAAGTCGACGGCCCCGGCGATGCCGATGACGAGTGCTGCGGTCGCGTCGTCGAGGCCGACGCTCACGGCCCACAGGGGCAGGATCACCTGGCGTCCGGCGCGGAGGGCGCCGATGAGCGCGGCACCGCTGCCGAGGCGCGCGAGCACGGCCCGGTTCTCGCGGATGGTGCGGAACAGGCCGTGCGCCTCGGCCTGCACGAGCTGCGCGCCGGTGTCGGTCGTCGGTTCCTGCGGGAGGGTGCCCGGGTCCTCGTGCCCGGCGGCGTCGCGCCGGTCGGTGGTCGCGTCGGCCCCCTCGGCGGCCGCGGGCAGCGGGGTCGGGTCCGGCCCGGCGGCGGCCAGCGTGGTCGCGTCCTGCCCGCCGGCGGCGGCGGGCGGCGCGGTCGTGTCGGGCGACGGACGGGAGGCGCGGTGCGGCCTGGTCGCGTCGGGCCCCGGCCGGGAGGCGCGGTGCGGGAGACGGAGACCGCGTGCGCCCGTCGCGGGGTCGCGCAGGACGAGGAGGACCGCGGCCGCCGCGAGGCAGCAGACGACGTGGATCCAGAAGGCGCTCTGGGTCGTGCCGGTGAGGTGGACGACCGCTGCCGACACGAACGGGCCGACGAAGTAGCCGAAGCGGAACACCCCGCCGAGGCTGGACAGGGCCCTGGCGCGGATGCGGAGCGGGATCGCCGTGGTCATGTAGGCGTGCCGGGCGAGCGCGAAGACGGCGGTCGAGACGCCGACGAGGAACACCCCGAGCGCGAGCACCCAGGGGTTCGGTGCGACCGTGCAGGTGACGAGGCCGACGACCGACACCAGGGCCGCGCCGATCATCGCGTTCCGTTCGCCGATGCGACCGACGACGACCCCCGAGGGCACGTCGCCGATGAGCTCGCCGACGAGGATGAGCGCCGCGACGAAGCCGGCGAGGGCGAGCCCGGCGCCGAGCGAGTCCGCCGCGATCGGGATGATCGGGATGATCGCGCCCTCGCCGATCGCGAACAGCGCTGCGGGGAGGAAGCCCGACAGGACGACCGTCCTGCGGTCGAAGGCGTCGTGCGCGGTGGTGGTCATCGTCCAGCCACGGTACGCCCGCCGCGGAGTTACCCTGGACGCATGCGTGTCCTGGCGGCGATGAGTGGTGGAGTCGACTCGGCGGTGGCCGCTGCCCGGGCCGTCGACGCCGGGCACGACGTGGTCGGCGTGCACCTCGCCCTGAGCCGGATGCCCGGCACGCTCCGCACCGGCAGCCGGGGGTGCTGCACGATCGAGGACTCGATGGACGCCCAGCGTGCCGCCTCCGCGCTCGGCATCCCGTACTACGTGTGGGACTTCTCGGCCCGGTTCAAGGAGGACGTCGTCGACGACTTCGTGGCCGAGTACCAGGCCGGTCGGACCCCGAACCCCTGCATGCGCTGCAACGAGCGGATCAAGTTCGCGGCGCTGCTCGAGAAGGCGCTCGCGCTCGGCTTCGACGCCGTCTGCACCGGGCACTACGCGTCGATCGTCACGGGCGACGACGGCGCGCGGGAGCTGCACCGCTCGGCAGCGTGGGCGAAGGACCAGTCCTACGTCCTCGGCGTGCTGACGGCCGAGCAGCTCGAGCACGCGATGTTCCCGCTCGGTGCCACGCCCTCGAAGGACGAGGTCCGGGCCGAGGCCGCGGCGCGGGGCCTGACCGTCGCGCAGAAGCCCGACTCCTACGACATCTGCTTCATCCCGGACGGCGACACCCGCGGCTGGCTCGCGGACCGGGTCGGCACCGCCCCCGGCGACGTGGTCGAGCGTGACGGCACCGTGGTCGGCGAGCACGAGGGCGCGACCGGCTACACGGTCGGACAGCGCCGCGGGCTGCACCTCGGTCGGCCGGCACCGGACGGCAAGCCGCGGTTCGTGCTCGAGATCCGACCGAAGGACAACACCGTCGTCGTCGGCCCGAAGGAGGCGCTCGAGGTGTCCTCGCTCGCCGGGTCCCGGTACACCTGGGCCGGGTCCGCGCCGGCCGACCCCACCGTGCCGTTCGCGTGCGAGGTGCAGATCCGCGCGCACGGCGACCCCGTGCCCGCGACCGCACGGGTCGAGGACGGCTCGCTCGTGGTGGACCCCGACGAGCCCCTGTCGGGCGTCGCGCCCGGGCAGACCGCGGTCGTCTACGTCGGCACCCGTGTGCTCGGGCAGTGCACGATCGACCGGACGGTGTCGGCGGTCCCCGTCCCCGCCTGAGTCGGGGCTGGCCGAGCCCGGCGGACCCACGCTCGGAGCCGGCGGGTCCGCGCTCGTGCCCGGCGGATCCGGGCTCGGAGCCGCCGGGGCCACGCCGCTCCCGGCCCGCGCGGTCGCTGCGACCGGCGTCGGACGTGCACGGTAGAACTGAGGGCATGAGCGACACGACGCCCGCCGACACGACGTTCGAGACGATGGCCCCGGCCGACCTCGACGCCGCCCAGGCCCAGCGCGAGGTGGAGCGCCTCCGCGTCCGGATCGGCGAGCTGCGCGACCAGTACTACGAGGGCAACGGCTCGACCGTGTCCGACGGGGACTACGACGCGCTCGTGCACCGGCTCGACGCGATCGAGCAGCGCTTCCCCGACCTGCTCACGCCGGACAGCCCGACGCAGACGGTCGGCGGTCAGGCCCAGACGGTCCAGTTCGCCCCGGTCGAGCACGCCGAGCGCATGCTGAGCCTGGACAACGTGTTCAGCCCGGACGAGCTCACCGATTGGGCAGTCAAGGTGCAGCGTGACGCCGGTGCCGAGCGCGTCCGGTTCCTGACCGAGCTGAAGATCGACGGCCTCGCGATCAACCTGCGCTACGAGCACGGACGGCTCGTCTCCGCGGCCACCCGCGGCGACGGCGTCGTGGGCGAGGACGTCACGGGCAACGTCCGCACGATGGGCACGATCCCCGACCAGCTCGCCGGCACCGGACACCCGCCCCTGGTCGAGGTCCGCGGCGAGATCTTCTTCCCGGTGGCGCAGTTCGACGAGCTGAACGCCCGGCAGCGCGAGGCCGGGGAACGGGTCTTCGCGAACCCGCGCAACGCCGCCGCGGGTTCCCTCCGGCAGAAGGAGGAGGGCAAGTCCGAGGCGAAGCGCGCCCTGATGGTCGACCGGCTCCGACGGCTGCGGATGCTCGTGCACGGCATCGGCGCGTGGCCGGTCCGCGAGCTCGAGCAGCAGACCGAGGTGCACGCGCAGTCCGAGGTCTACGAACTGCTGCAGACCTGGGGTCTGCCGACGAGCACGCACTACCGGGTCTTCGACACGATCGACGAGGTGCTCGGCTTCGTGCGCACGACCGGGGAACGCCGGTCCGCGGTGGAGCACCAGATCGACGGCGTCGTCATCAAGGTGGACGACCTCGCGCTGCACGAGGAGCTCGGCTCGACCTCGCGGGCGCCGCGCTGGGCGATCGCCTACAAGTACCCGCCGGAAGAGGTCCACACGAAGCTGCTCGACGTCGTCGTCAGCGTCGGGCGCACCGGCCGGGCGACGCCGTTCGCCGTGATGGCCCCGGCCGAGGTCGCCGGCTCCGTCGTGCGCCAGGCGACCCTGCACAACCAGGACGTCGTCAAGGCGAAGGGCGTCCTCATCGGCGACACGGTCGTGCTGCGCAAGGCCGGCGAGGTCATCCCCGAGGTGCTCGGCCCGGTGGTCGAGCTCCGCGACGGCAGCGAGCGCGAGTTCGTCATGCCCGCGGACTGCCCCGAGTGTGGCACCCCGCTGCGTCCGGCGAAGGAGGGCGACAAGGACCTCCGCTGCCCGAACGCGCGGAGCTGCCCGGCACAGGTCCGTGGTCGGGTCGAGCACATCGCCTCGCGCGGCTCGCTCGACATCGAGGGCCTCGGGGAGGTCGCAGCCTCAGCGCTCACGCAGCCGCTCCGTCCCGAGACGCCGCCGCTCGTCACCGAGGCCGGGCTGTTCGACCTCACGATGGAGGACATCGTCCCGATCGAGGTGATCGTCCGCGACGCCGAGACCGGCATGGAGAAGACCGACGAGGACGGCACCCCCAAGCGTGTCACCCCGTTCAGTCGTGCCCGCAAGAAGACCGACCCGCCCTTCGACCCCGAGGCCCGCGGCGCCGACCACACGGGCGAGCCGAGTCGGTACCCGTCGAAGAACGCCTTCGAGATGCTCGCGAACATCGAGGCGGCGAAGACGAAGCCGCTCTGGCGGATCCTCGTCGGCCTGAGCATCCGCCACGTCGGGCCGGTCGCCGCCCGCGCCCTGGCGAACCACTTCGGCTCGCTCGACCGGATCCGCGAGGCCTCGCGCGAGGACCTCGCGGCGGTCGACGGCGTCGGCGGGATCATCGCGGACGCCCTGCTCGACTGGTTCGAGGTCGACTGGCACCGGGAGATCATCGACCGGTGGACGGCGGCGGGCGTGCAGTTCACCACGCCGGACCACCCGGGGCCCGGTGCCGCGGTCGAGGGCGGGGTGCTCAGCGGTGTGACGGTGGTCGCGACCGGCTCCCTCGAGGGGTACACCCGTGAAGGAGCGCAGGAGGCGATCATCGCCGCGGGCGGCAAGGCCGCGTCGAGCGTGAGCAAGAAGACGGACTTCGTCGCGGCGGGCCCCGGTGCCGGCTCGAAGCTCACGAAGGCCGAGCAGCTGGGCGTCCGCATCATCGACGCCGAGCAGTTCCGGCTGCTCGTGACCGAGGGCCCGGCCGCCCTGGCACCCGACGCCGACGCCGACGCCGACACCGACGCCGGCACCGACGCCGACGCCGGCGCGGAGGACGCCGCGGGATAGGCCCGTCGGGACGGCCCGCACCGCCGCGTCGTGCGACCCGGAGCAGCGGCTTCGGGGGACAAGTTGCACGACGCATGTCCACGGCGCGGGAATCTGCTTACACTCGATAGAGCATCACTCGTCGCCTGTGGGGGCCGGCGAGACGGCCTTCCCAGGGGAGACCCGAATGCTGCTCATCGCCGCGGCCTTGCTCACCGCCTCGATGCACTCCCCCGGAGTGGTCGAGGCCCCAGTCGTGCCCGCCGGGACCTCCTCGGTCGTGGGCGCCCCGACGTCCGGACCAGCGGTGGAGGACCACGCGGCGCTCGACCACCTCGTCGGGTCGCGCGGCTCGGCATTCCTCGCCGACCTCGGCACCGTCGACGGCGCGGACCTCGCCCGGGCCGACCGGGACGCGCGGGTCCTCGCGACCGCGCAGGACCGCCCGCCGACCCCGGCAGCGGTCCGGACGTGGTGGTCCGGTCTCGACCAGGCAGCACGTTCCCGGCTCGTCGACCACGCGCCCGCGGTCGTCGGCAACCTCGACGGGGTCCCGTACGACGTCCGGGACCGGGCGAACCGCAGCACCCTGGCGCGAGGCCTGGCCGCCTCCGGCGACGGGAGCGCGCTGCACGGCATGCTCCAGCAGGTCGAGGCCGCGCTGTCGCCGGACCCCGGGTCGCCCGACCGCGTGCTCGTCGCGCTGGACACCCGCGGCTCCGGCCGAGCCGCGATCGCCGTCGGGGACCTCGCCACCGCGGCCGACGTCACGGTCGTCGTGCCCGGGATGTTCTTCACGGTCTCCGGGCAGATGCACGACTTCGCCGACACCGCCGACGGCCTGTACCAGGAGCAGACCGCCGTCGCGGGCCTCGCCGCACCGGACCCGGCGCGGGGGAGCGGCGTCGCGGTGGTCGCGTGGATGGGCTACCGGACGCCGGACATGTCGAACATCCTGTCGCTCGGGCTCGCCGACACCGGGGCCGAACGGCTGGAACGCGTGGTCGCCGGCCTGGACGCCGTCCGCGGGGACGTCCGGCCGCGGCTGAACGTCGTCGCGCACTCGTACGGGTCGACCACGGCGATGACCGCACTGTCCTCCGGCCGGATGCGCGCGGACACCCTCACGGTGCTCGGGTCGCCCGGCAGCGACGTCCGGTCGGCGGAGCAGCTCGCGGTCGGCAGGGGCGAGGTGTTCGTCGGGGACGCGCACGACGACCCGGTCGCGGGGACCGGGTACTTCGGCACCGACCCGGGGTCGCCAGGGTTCGGGTCGACGCTGCTCGACCTGTCCGGGGGTGTGCCCGAGGGGACGGCCGGGCTGTTCCGCCGGCCGGTCGGGCACAACGACTACCTCAAGCCCGGGACGTCGTCGCTGCACGAGGTGGCGCTCATCGCCGTCGGGCGGGGCGACCTCGTGCGCCACCAGGCGCGCCGGGGTTCCGGTGGGACGGGTGGGCCGCAGCCGGGGCCGGACATGTACCTGCTGCGGCCGCAGGACCTGCAGCCGCGGGACTGAGCGGCGGCCCCGGGACCGCAGCGGACGCGTGGGAGGCGGGTCACGCCTCCCGTCCGGCCCGGCGGCGGACCGCCGGGGACGCGCCGGGCGCGAGCCGCGCCTCCCGGCCGTGTCTGAGGGGCTTCCTGTGGACCGCCGCAGCCGGTCGCGGCTCCCCGGCAGAACCGGCCCAGGGGTCGACCGTACGGTTCCGACATGCGTGCGATGCGGTGGACCGGTGCCTTCCTCTCCTTCTGCGCGATGTCCGGCCTGGCCGGCATGCTCGTCGCGGTCGCGGTGACACCGGCCGTCGCGGTCGCCGGCGAGGGGACCTCGGGAGCGGTGTCGTTCTTCGAGGACCTGCCGAGCTACCTCGCGATCCAGACGCCGCAGCAGGTGTCCTCGGTCTACGCGACCAAGGGCGGCCAGCAGGTCAAGATCGCGTCGTTCTACGCCGAGAACCGCACCGACGTCGCGTCGAACGCGATGGCGGAGTCCCTCAAGCGCGCCGCGATCGACACCGAGGACCCGCGCTTCGAGCAGGAGGGCGGCGTCGACGTCCTCGGCACCGTGCGCGGCGTCGCGGCGACCGTCGTCGGCGGCGACGTGCAGGGCGGTTCGAGCATCACCCAGCAGTACGTCAAGAACGTCCTCGTGCAGCAGTGCGAGCAGCTCACCGGCAAGGACGCCGCGGACACGCAGAAGAAGATCGCCGCGTGCTACGAGGACGCCGCCGGTGTCACGCCGCAGCGCAAGCTCCAGGAGATCCGGTACGCGATCGCCGTCGACAAGAAGTACACCAAGGACCAGGTCCTGACCGGGTACCTCAACCTCGTCGGCCTCGGCGGGCGCGTCTACGGTGCCGAGGCCGGGGCGGAGTACTACTTCGGCGTCCACGCGAAGGACCTGACGCTCGAGCAGTCCGCGACCCTCGTCGCGATCCTGAACAACCCCTCGAACCTGCGCATCGACCGGCCGGACGACAAGTCGAACGGGCAGGCGAACGGGTACGCGGCCACCAAGGAACGGCGCGACTACGTCCTCGAGCGCATGTACGTGCACCACGACGTGACGAAGGCGCAGCTCGACCAGGCGAAGGCGACACCGATCACCCCGCACGTGACCGAGACCTCGAACGGGTGCTCGGCCGCGGCGAGCGGGTACGACGCCGGGTACTTCTGCGACTACGTCCGCGCCCAGGTGTTGCAGGACCCCGCGTTCGGAGCGACCGTCGCCGACCGCATCGAGACGCTCGACACCAAGGGGCTCGAGATCCACACCTCGCTCGACCTCGACCTGCAGGCGCAGGGCCAGGCCGCGCTCTCCGCGTACGTCCCGACGACCATGGCGGGCGTCGACGCGGGCGGGTCGAACGTCACCGTCGAACCCGGGACCGGGCGCATCCTGTCGATGGTGCAGAACACCGAGTACACGCAGTCCGACTCGGCGACCGCCGGCCAGACCGCGGTGAACTACAGCGCTGACCAGGCCTACGGCAACTCCGGGGGCTTCCAGACCGGCTCGACGTACAAGGTCTTCACGCTCGCCGACTGGCTCGCGCACGGACACACCCTGTCCGAGTCGGTGTCGACGACCGAGCACACCTTCCCGCAGTCGGAGTTCACGAACTCGTGCACGGGCGTCGGTGGGAAGCCCTGGCAGGTCGCGAACGCCGAGAAGGTGCCGGCGACGATGACCGTGCAGGACGCGACCTCGGAGTCGATCAACACCGCGTTCGGCTCGATGGCGAAGCAGCTCGACCTGTGCGGCATCGCGAAGACCGCCGAGGCCATGGGCATCCACCAGTCGAACGGGACGCCGCCGGACTCCAACCCGGCGTCCGTGCTCGGGACGAACACGCTGTCGCCCATCGACCTGGCCGAGGCCTACGCGGGCTTCGCCAACGGCGGCATCGTGTGCACCGCGACCGCGATCGACTCCGTGACCACGGCCGACGGCGGGAAGATCACGCCGACCCCGGCCTCGTGCACCCGAGGTGTCTCGGCGGCCGTCGCCGGCACCGTCGACCACGCGCTCCAGGGGGTGCTCACCGGCAACGGGACCGCGGCGACGGCGAACCCCGGGGACGCCGTGCCGAAGTTCGCCAAGACCGGCACCACCGACGGTGACGTGCAGAACTGGCTCGTGGCGTCCTCGACGAAGTACACGAACGCGACCTGGATCGGCAACGTGCAGGGCAGCGTGAGCCTGGCGAACTGGCCCTTCCTGCGGGGCACGACCGGGTACAGCGCCAAGTTCGGCGTGGCGAAGTCGATGATGGCGTACCTCGACCAGACGCGGGCGGGCGGAGACCTGCCCGCGGCCGACCCGGCGATGGTCGGGACGGCGGCGAACGCTGCGCCGAGCGGTGGGGACGCCGGGGACGGTGCTGCGGCGGGTGCCTCCGGTACTGCGGGTGCCGGGGCTCCGGCGGGTGCGGGGGC
>NZ_MCIG01000086.1 GCF_001705035.1 Curtobacterium sp. UCD-KPL2560
CCCCTCGACCCCCTCGACCCTCGTGCTCGACGACGTCTTCCTGACCCCCGCCACCCTGGCCGCCGCCCACGACCTCGGGCTCCGCGTCGCCGTGCACACGGTCGACGAGCCGGAACCGGTCCGCTGGGCCGCCCGGCTCGGCGTCGACCTGATCGCGACCGACGACGTGGCCTCGACCCGCGCGGCCCTGGTCGGCGGCGAGCGGGACGGCTGGTCGGGTCCAGAGCGGGAGCCCACCGAGGAGGAGGTCGCGACCCGCGCGCAGGCCCTCGCGCACCGCATCGCGCACGAGGTCGTCGCCTTCACCCGCGAGCACCCGGTCGGTCGGGTGTCGACGAAGCGTTCCCCCGGTGACCTCGTCACGGACGTCGACCGCGCGGTCGAGCGACTCGTCCGCGCCCGGGTCCGTGCGGCCTTCCCGACCCACGGGTTCACCGGCGAGGAGTACGGCGACGCCCCCGGCGACCGGCACCGGTGGTACCTCGACCCCGTCGACGGCACGACGAACCTCGTGAACGGCGTGCCGTGGACCGCGATGTCGCTCTGCCTGACCCGCGGCGGTCGTCCGCTCGTGGGCGTCGTCGCCGACCCGTGGCGCGGCGACGTGCTCGAGGCCCGACGCGGCCGTGGGGCCGTCCTGCGGGACACGCCGTTGCTGCTCGACGACGGCCCGCGTCCGCTCGCCGGCGCGGTCGTGGGCGCGGAGTTCGGGGGACGGCGCGACCGCCGGTCGTTCGGCGCGCTGGTCGAGGCCCTCGCCGAGCGCTCCTGTGCCCTCCGCGTGATGGGCTCGAGCACGCTGACGATCGCGCAGGTCGCCGCAGGCCGCGGCGTCGGCGGGTGCGTCCCGGCGTTCGACCCGGTGGACCACGGCGCGGCCGTGCTCCTCGTGCACGAGGCCGGCGGTGTCGTCATGACCCGCGAGGGCCCGGTGGACGGCTTCCCCGGGGAGGGTGAGCCGTTCCTGGTCGCGCACCCGGGCGCGGCCGACGAGTTGCACGCGGTGTGGACCGCGGCGCTCGCCGCGGGCTGACCCCCGGGCGCAGCGCGGACCGGTGACCGGTCCGGCCTGCGTGGCGCGGGCGGTCGACGCCGAGGCGTCGGACGGGAGGCGCGGGTCGGCCCCGCCACGCGCCTCCCGTCCGGCTCGGTGACCCGGTGCGGTGGAGGCCGCCGCACCGGCCCGGCGGGGCGTCCCGCGACGCGTCGGACGGGAGGCGCGGGACGGCCCCGCCACGCGCCTCCCGTCCGGTGGGTGGGAACGCCCACCCGGGCCGACCGGCGGTCCTCACGGGCGATGCGCGTGGGACCGGGCGTGGAGCGCGCGGTCGGGCGACGCCCCGTGGGCTCCCGGCCGACTCTGTGCAGCCGCTCAGCCGGGGCACGACGGGGCTGCCTAGGGTGGCACCCGACGCACCGTCCCGACCGGGGCGGACCGCGCACGAAGGAGCATCGCCATGGGATTCCTCGACCGTCTGCTCGGCCGTCCGGACCGCGACCGTCCCCAGCAGGACCAGTGGGGACAGCAGCCGGCCGCACCGCAGCAGCAGGGGTACCGGTACGGGCAGCAGTCGTACCAGGTGACACCGCAGCAGGGCGGGGCTGCGGACCCGTACGGCGCTCCGCAGTGGGGCGGTCCGCAGGGCGGCGGCCAGCCGGGTGGGCAGTCCGGCGCCGGCGCGACGACCGACGACGAGCGCGCGGTCGAGCGGTACCGCTACCTGCTCCGCACGGCCCCGCCGGAGCGCATCGAGGAGGTGCACGCCGAGGCGTTCGCGACCCTCACGCCCGAGCAGCGCCGGATGGTCTACGACGAGTTCACCCGCACCGCCCCCGCCGGTGAGGCCCCGCGCGGCGACGACCCGCGCTCGTTGGCCCAGGCGGCGACGCGGTCCGAGATCCGCCAGCCCGGCTTCATGGAGCGCTCGCTCGGCGGGATGGGCGGCGGCGCGGGCGGGTTCGGCCAGCGTGGTGGGCCCTCGTTCGGCCGGATGGTCGGCGCGTCGGTCCTCGGCACCGTGGCGGGCTACGTCATCGGGTCGGCGGTCATGAGCGCGTTCCTGCCCGACCCCGGATCGTTCGACGGCGGTACCGATGCTGCGGGCGACGGTGGTCAGGAGGACACTGGTGGCGATCCCGCCGACGGCGCAGGCGACGGCGGCGGGTACGAGAACGCGGGCTGGGACGACGGCACCGGCGGCGGCGGCGGAGGCGACTTCAGCGGCGGCGACCTCGGTGGTGGCGGCTTCGGCGACCTCGGTGGCGACTTCGACGTGTGACGTGCGGGGTCGCCGGGGCACCTGACGTACTGCACGACCGCAGGAGGACCGCCATGGCCATCATCGAAGCCTCCGGGCTGACCAAGACGTACCGGTCGAAGTCGGGCCCGGTGCACGCCCTCGCCGGGCTCGACCTGTCCGTCCCCGAGGGCACCGTCACCGCCCTCCTCGGGCCGAACGGCGCGGGCAAGACCACCACCGTGAAGGTGCTCACCACGCTCGTCGTACCGGACGGCGGGACGGCGACGATCGACGGCGTGGACGTCGTCGCCGACCCGCAGGCCACCCGGCGCTCGATCGGCGTCTCCGGGCAGTACGCCGCGGTGGACGAGAACCTGACCGGGTTCGAGAACCTCGAGATGATCGGGCGGCTCTACCACCTGGGTCGACGGACCGCGCGGGACCGGGCGCGCGAGCTGATCGACGTGTTCGACCTGTCCGAGGCGGGGGACCGCCCCGTGAAGGGGTTCTCGGGCGGCATGCGACGCCGGATCGACCTGGCCGGGGCACTCGTCATGAACCCGCGGGTGCTGTTCCTCGACGAACCGACGACCGGGCTCGACCCGCGCAGCCGTCTCGCGCTCTGGGGCATCATCGAGGGGCTCGTCGCGGACGGAGCGACCGTGCTGCTCACCACGCAGTACCTCGAGGAGGCGGACCAGCTCGCCGACGACATCGCCGTCATCGACGACGGGCACGTCATCGCGCAGGGCACCGCCGACCAGCTCAAGGCCCAGGTCGGCGGGCACCGGGTCGTCGTCACCCTGGTCGACCCGGCCGACGGGGACGCCGCCACGACGGCACTGCGCCGCTACGGCGTCGGGGACGTCGAGTCCTCGGGTGACGGCCGGACGTTCGGCATCGCGGTCGAGGCGGGGCCGTCGGCACTGCAGCGGGTCCTGGCCGACCTCGGCGAGGCCGGCATCGCGCTGCACGACGCCGGGATGCGCCGGCCGACGCTCGACGACGTGTTCCTCCGGCTCACCGGCCACGTGGCGACCGGCGACGACGAGGACGGCGACGGCGGTCCGGCGCGCTCGCGACGACGTGGTCGCCGCGGCGGGGCACCGGACGCGGCCGACACGTCCAGCCGGGCCGACGGGGCGGAGGCAGGCCGCGCCTCCAGGCCGGGTGGTGGCGACCCGCCGGACGGTGCCGACGCCGCGGGCGCGACCTCGGAGTCGGTCCGGTGACCGCCGTCGGCACGGCGACGAGCCGTCAGCTGCCCGTCGCGGTCACGTCTCCGGTGGCGGTGTGGTTCGAGGACGGCTGGACCGTCACGAAGCGCAACCTGGTGAAGATCAAGCGGTCGCCGGACATGCTCGTGTTCGCGGTCCTGCAGCCGATCATGTTCGTCCTGCTGTTCAGCCAGGTGTACGGCGGTGCGATCCAGGTGCGGGGGACGGACTACACGCAGTTCCTGATGGCCGGGATCTTCGCGCAGACGGTCGTCTTCGGCGCGACGTTCTCGGGGTCGGTGATGGCGCAGGACCTCAAGGAGGGGCTGATCGACCGCTTCCGGACCCTGCCCATGTCGGCGTCGGCGGTCCTGGTCGGGCGGACGAACTCCGACCTCGTGCTCAACGGCATCTCGATGGTGATCATGATGCTGACGGGGCTCGCGGTCGGGTGGCGGGTGCAGTCGGCACCGCACGAGTTCCTCGCCGGGGTCGCGCTGCTGCTGCTGTTCAGCTACGCGTTCAGCTGGGTGATGGCGCTGCTCGGGATGAGCGTGAAGACGCCCGAGGTGATCAACAACGCCTCGTTCATGATCCTGTTCCCGTTGACGTTCATCTCGAACGCCTTCGTCCCGAGCGAGACGATGCCGCTCGTGCTGCGGGTGTTCGCCGAGTGGAACCCGGTGTCGTCCCTCGTGCAGGCCGCGCGGGAGCTGTTCGGCAACGTCGGGTCCGCGCCGGTGCCGGACGTGTGGACGATGCAGCACCCGGTGCTCACCGTGCTCGTGGGCATCGCCGTGATGCTCGTCGTGTTCGTGCCGTGGGCGGTGAACAAGTACACGCGGATCAGCGCGAAGTAGCCGCCGGGCGGACGTGGAACCTGCGGTTGTCCACACCCGGCCGTCCCGCGCTCCCGGGACAGCCCGCGACCGCTTACCATCGTCTCTCGTGACCGCGACCGAAGCCGAGCCCGCCGCTCGACGCGACGCCCCCGAGCGACCCGCCGACCGCAGCGACCGGCTGCGCCGGTGGATGCTGCACGGCGCCGACCAGGGGGCGACCCACCAGGGCCCGCACCAGGTCGAGGTCGAGAAGACCCACCCGTGGTGGCGCGTGATGTGCCTGACCGGCGTCGACTACTTCTCGACGCTCGGCTACCAGCCGGCGATCGCGGCCCTCGCCGCCGGGCTGCTCTCCCCGATTGCCACGGTCGTGCTCGTGCTCGTGACGCTGTTCGGCGCGCTGCCCGTGTACCGCCGTGTGGCGCAGGACAGCTTCAAGGGCGCCGGTTCGATCATGATGCTCGAGAAGCTCCTGCCCTGGTGGGCGGGGAAGCTCTTCGTGCTCGTCCTGCTCGGGTTCGCGGTCACCGACTTCATGATCACGATGACGCTGTCCGCCGCCGACGCGACCGCGCACATCGCCGAGAACCCCTTCACGCCCGAGTGGTTCACCGAGATCCCGGTGCCGCTCACCCTGGCGCTGCTGCTCCTGCTCGGGGTGGTCTTCCTGCGCGGATTCAAGGAGGCGATCGGCATCGCGGTCGGCCTCGTCGCGGTGTACCTCGCGCTCAACGCGGTCGTCGTGGGCGTCGCGATGTGGCACGTGTTCGAGCGCCCCGTGGTGGTGGGCGACTGGTGGACGAGCCTCACGACGCAGCACAGCAACCCGCTCGTCATGATCGGGATCGCGCTCGTGGTGTTCCCGAAGCTCGCCCTGGGCCTGTCCGGCTTCGAGACCGGCGTCGCGGTGATGCCACAGGTCCGCGGCGACGCCACCGACGACACCAGTGCCCGACCCGAGGGACGGATCCGCGGCACCCGCCGCCTGCTCACCGTGGCCGCGGTCATCATGAGCACGTTCCTCATCACGTCGTCGATCGTGACGACGTTCCTCATCCCGCAGCACGAGTTCCAGCCCGGCGGGCAGGCGAACGGCCGCGCGCTCGCGTTCCTGGCGCACGAGTACCTCGGCAACGTGTTCGGGTCGGTCTACGACTTCTCGACGGTCGCGATCCTGTGGTTCGCCGGCGCGAGCGCCATGGCGGGCCTGCTGAACCTCGTGCCGCGGTTCCTGCCCCGGTACGGCATGGCGCCGCAGTGGGCACGGGCGACACGGCCGCTCGTGATCATCTTCACGCTCATCGCCTTCGCCATCACGATCCTGTTCCAGGCCGACGTCGACGCACAGGGCGGTGCCTACGCGACCGGCGTGCTCGTGCTCATCACGAGTGCCGCGTTCGCCGTGACCCTGTCGGCGCGCCGGAAGCAGCAGCGGAAGCGCACGGTCGCGTTCGGCGTCATCACCGTCGTGTTCGTCTACACCACGGTCGCGAACGTCATCGAGCGCCCCGACGGCGTCCGCATCGCGGCGGTGTTCATCATCGCCATCGTCGTCGTGTCGCTCGTGTCCCGCGTCCGCCGGTCGTTCGAGCTCCGTGCCTCGTCGATCGAGCTCGACGCGGTCGCCCGGCAGTTCATCGAGGCCGACGCCGACCAGTTCAGTGCCGTGTGCATCATCGCGAACGAGCCGGGTGCGGGGACCGCCGCCGCGTACCGTGCGAAGGGCCGCGAGGAGCGACGTGACTCGGGCATCCCGGCACGCGTGCCGACGATGTTCCTCGAGGTCCTGCCCGCCGACTCGTCCGACTTCGAGGAGGACCTGCTGGTCGAGGGCCACGTCGTCCACGGGCACCGTGTGCTCCGGGTGCGGTCCGGCAACGTGCCGAACACCATCGCGTCGACGCTGCTCGCGATCCGCGACATCGCCGGGGTCGTGCCCGGGATCTACTTCGAGTGGAACGAGGGCAACCCGATCCGCAACGCGATCCGCTTCGTGTTCACGGGCGTCGGCGACGTCGCCCCGGTCACCCGCGAGGTCCTGCGCGAAGCCGAACCCGACGTGGCCCGGCGTCCCACCGTCCACGTGTCGTGAGCGACGCGGCGGGGTCGGCCCGCGCCTCCCGGTCCGCCGGCGGCGTGACGGCGGTCCTCGTCGCCGCGACGGTGTGGGGGACCACCGGCACCGCGACGCACTTCGCGCCCGGCGTCCCGGCGGCCGTGTTCGGCGCGGTCACCTTCGGCCTCGGCGGACTGGTCTTCGCGGCGCTCACAGGGCGTCGCGCCGTGCGTGCCGTGACGCGGCCGGGTGGCCGGCGCTGGGTGGCGCTCGGGGCGTCGTCGCTCGTCGTGTACGCGGTCGCCTTCTACGCGGCCCTCGACGACGCCGGGGTCGCCCTCGGTACGACGGTCGCGATCGGCTCGTCGCCGCTCTTCGCCGGGCTGGTCGAGTGGGCCGCTGACCGGCGGCGGGTGACGCGGCGCTGGGTGGTCGCCACCGTGGTGAGCGTCGTCGGCATGGTCGTGGTGACGCTCGCGCGGTCCGGGGCGACCGGCGACGAGCGTCTGCTGGCCGGCCTGGGCGCCGCGCTGCTGGCGGGCCTCACCTACGCGACGTACTCGTGGGCCGTCGCCCGGGGGCTGGGGGCCGGGACCGTCGTGGGCGCGACGACAGGCGGTGCGGGTGCCGGGGCCGCTGCGCTCCCGGTCGTGACGGCGTCGGACGGGCGCGGCATCGTCGGCGCGGTGTTCGGGCTCGCCGCCGTGCCCCTCACGGTCCTGGCGGTGGTCGTCGGGCGGGACGACCTCGCCGTCGGGGCGAACTGGCCGGTGTTCCTGTACCTGGCACTCGTCCCGACCGTGCTCGGACACTCGCTGTACGCGCTCGGCCTGCGGCGCACGAGCGCGTCGGCGGCCACCCTGCTGTCGCTGTTCGAACCGGTGGTGGCAGCGGTGCTCGCGGTCCTCGTCGTGGGGGAGCGCCTCGGCGTCGCCGGGTGGACGGGCATCGCGCTCGTCGTCGTCGGTCTGGCGGTGCTCGCCGTGCCGGCCGGCGCGGGCAAGGGCGGCCGCGCGGGGCCCGGGGCGTAGCGAGCGGTCTGCGCGCTGCTCCGTCCCGGGTCCGTGCGCTGCTACTTGCCCGTGATCTGGTCCCGCACCTTGCGGCGCAGCACCTTCCCGATCATCGAGCGGGGCAGGTCCTCGACCACGACGACCCGGCGTGGCACCTTGTACGCGGCGAGCTGGTCGCGGGACCACGCCCGGAGCGCCTCGGCGTCGAACGTCCGTGGGTCCTTCGGCACGACCGCCGCAACGACCTGCTCGTTCCCGGCCTGGGTGATGCCGACGACCGCGACCTCGCGGACACTCGGGTGCTTGAGGAGCGCGTCCTCGACCTCGGACGGCGAGACGTTGAAGCCGCCGGTGATGATGAGCTCCTTGAGGCGGTCCACGATGCTGACGAAGCCGTCCGCGTCGATCGAGACGACGTCACCGGTGCGGAACCAGCCGTCCGGCGTGAACACCTCGTCGGTGGCCTCGGCCTTGCCCCAGTAGCCGCGGAACACCTGCGGACCCCGGACCTGGAGCTCGCCGGCCTCGCCGGTGCCGAGCACCTTCGTGGAGTCGTCCGGGTCGACCACGCGGGCCTCGGTCGAGGAGAGCGGCAGTCCGATCGCACCGAGTCGACGCTCGGGCGACACCGGGTTGGCCATGAGCACGGGGGAGCACTCGGAGAGACCGTAGCCCTCGACGAGGTACCCGCCCGTCCGTGCCTCCCACGGCTCGACGACGTCCTGGGACAGCGGCATCGCACCCGAGATGCCGATCTCGATGCCCTGCAGCGAGACCTTGGCGGAGTCGGCGGCGTGCTGCAGCCGCGTGTAGATCGGCGGCACGGCGGGGAGGAACGTCGGCGGGTGCTTCTTCATCGCCTTGAGCACCAGCGCCGGGTCGAACGCGGGGAACAGCACCAGGCGCGACGCCATGCTCATCGCGAAGGTCAGGCAGAGCGTCAGCCCGTACGCGTGGAACATCGGCAGCACCGCGTACACGGTGTTGTCGCCCTGACGGATCTGCGGCACCCACGCCCGGGCCTGGGCCGCGTTGGCGATGAGGTTCCGGTGGGACAGGACCGCGCCCTTCGGCACCCCCGTGGTGCCGGACGTGTACTGGATGAGCGCGACGTCGTCGACGGTCGGGCGCGGGTGGCGCTTCGACAGCTTGCGGCTCGACGCGAGGTCGTCCCAGCGCGTCGTGCCCCGGACCGACGTCGTCAGCTTGGCGCGGGACTCGCGGGCCTTGGCGACCGGCAGCGCGAGGGCGATGCGGGTCGACCGCGGCATGGCGCGCGTGATGTCGACCGAGACGATGGCGTCGAGCGCGACGTCGGCCGGGAAGTCCTGCAGCGTGGCGACCGACTTGTCCCACGCGATCGCGACCTTCGCGCCGTGGTCCTCGAACTGGTGGCGGAGCTCGCGCGCCGTGTAGAGCGGGTTGTGCTCGACCACGATCGCGCCGAGCCGCAGCACCGCGTAGAAGGCCACGACGTGCTGGGGGCAGTTCGGCAGGACGATCGCCACGCGGTCGCCGGCCGTCACCCCGAGCTTGCGCAGGCCGTTCGCGGCGCGCGTGATCTGCTCCTGGAGGTCGGCGTACGTCGTCGTCCGTCCGAAGAACTCCAGCGCGACCCTCCCCGGGAAGCGCCGCGCGGACTGCTCCACGATGTCGGCGAGGGAGCCCGTGGGCTCCTCGATGTCGTGCGGGACCCCCGGGGCGTACGAGGCAAGCCAGGGACGAGGCGTGTCGATGCTCACCCGGCCAACCTACCGGCGGGGCAGTGCGCATTGTCAGGGGCGCGACGGACGATGGGCGCATGCCTTCCGTGTCCGCCGCGTTCCGTTCCCGCCTCAACGACACCTTCACCAACGGCGCCACCGAACGCCCCGAGTGGATCGACGCGCTCGAGCAGGGCTCCGACGCCGGGTTCTTCGGGCCCGGCTCCGCCACCTGGGCCGTGCACGGCGGCAACCACACGGTGCTCGCCGGCGTCCGTGCACTCCTGGTGCAGGCGCTCCACCCCGGCGCGCTCGCCGGGGTGGCCGACCACTCCCGCTACCGCGAGGACCCGTTCGGACGCCTCGCCGGCACCATCCGCTGGATCTACACCGTCTCGCACGGCGACACCGCCCAGGCCACGCACGCCAGCCAGTGGGTGCGGAAGCTGCACGAGCGGGTGGTCGGTGAGTACGTCGACGGGCACGGCGTCACGCGGCCGTACGCGGCGAACGACCCCGACCTCGCGCGGTGGGTGCACCTCGCCTTCACCGACGCGTTCCTGCGGAGCGCACAGGTCTGGGGTTCGGACATCCCGGGCGGCGCGGACGCCTACGTGCGCGAGTGGGCGACCGCCGGGCGGCTCATGGGGGTGGAGGACGCGCCGGAGTCCGAGACGGAGCTCCGCGAGCAGATGAACGGGTACCTCGACCGGGGCGAGCTGCAGGCCGACGCCCGCACCCACGACGTCGTGCGGTTCATCAAGGACCCGCCGCTCGCCCGCCTGCTCCGACCGGGCTACCGTGCGGTCTTCGACGGCGCGGTCGCGACCCTCGATCCGCGGCACCGCTCGATGCTCCGGTTGCGGACACCCGCGATCGGGCCGGTCGAACTGCCCGTGCGGCGAACCGCCGGCCTGGTGCTGGACGGCATCGGTGCGGTCCTGGGGAACCAGCCGGGGACGGAGCGCGCCGCCCTCGCCCGGATCGAGCGGCTCGAGCGCGAACGGCGGGCGGCCGGCGCGCCGGCCTGACCGCAGGACGCTCCGGCGACCGACGCGGCCGAGTGACGATCCGGGTCGCGACGCGACCCGTGGACGGACGGGAGGCGCGGTGCCAGCGTGCACCGCGCCTCCCGTCCGTCTCGTGGTGCGTCAGAAACCGGACGGCACCCGGGGCGTGTAGGGCGACTCGAGTCGCGACACCTCGTCGGCGGTGAGCTCGATCGCCGTCGCGGCGACCGCGTCGTCGATGTGGTGCTCCTTGGTCGCGCCGATGATCGGCGCGCTGACGGCCTGCTTGCCGGCCACCCACGCGAGGGCGACCTGGGCCATGCTCACGCCGCGCGCCTCGGCGATCTCCTGCACCGCGCCGACGATCGCGCGGTTCGCGTCCTCGTCCTGGCGGTAGAGGGTCTTGCCGAACTCGTCGGTGTCCGCGCGGCTGCCGGAGCCCTGCGCGTCCCAGGGGCGGGTGACGCGGCCGCGGGCGAGGGGGCTCCACGGGATGAGGCCGACGCCCGTCGCCTGTGCGAACGGGTGCATCTCGCGCTCCTCCTCGCGTTCGAGGAGGTTGTACTGGTCCTGCATGCTGACGAACTTCGTCCACCCGTGCAGCTCGGCGACGTGCTGCATCTGCGCGAACTGCCACGTCCACATGCTGCTCGCGCCGATGTAGCGGGCCTTGCCGGCCTTCACGACGTCGTGGAGGGCCTCCATCGTCTCCTCGACCGGGGTGGCCGGGTCGAAACGGTGGATCTGGTAGAGGTCGACGTAGTCCGTGCCGAGGCGCGTCAGCGAGGCGTCGATCTCGTGCATGATCGCCGCGCGGGAGAGGCCGGCGCCGTTGCGTCCGGGGCGCATCCGGTTGAACACCTTGGTGAAGACCTGGACGTCCTCGCGTGGGGCGATCTCCTTGAGGAGCTGTCCGGTGATCTCCTCGCTGGAGCCTGCGGAGTACACGTTCGCGGTGTCGAACGACGTGATGCCGGCCTCGAACGCACGACGGACGAACGGGCGCGCCTGGTCGATGTCGACGCTCCAGGCGTGGGCGCCGCGCTCGGGGTCGCCGTAGGACATCATGCCGAGGACGATCCGGCTGATCTCGAGGCCGGAGGCACCGAGGCGTGTGGTGGGGACCGTCGGGGTCTCGTCGCTGGTCATGCGTCCACCCTGGCATCGCGCCCTGTGACGGCGAGCAGGCGGACCTGGAGGGGCGCGTCCGCCCCGGTCTCGACCGGGGCCGCGTAGAGCCCGGTCGCTGCGAGGTCCTCGACCTGCGGCTCGAAGTACTCCCACACGGCCTGCACGAGTTCCTCCGGGAGGGTCTCGTCGGTCCCGGTCGCCCGGGCGAGGTCCCACGTGTGGATCGTGATGTCGCTCGTCTGCTCCGTGAGGTACTCCCCGGCGCTGACGACGTCCGTGCTGAGGTGCACCGGGGTGTCAGCGGGCGCATTCCGCCAGGCCCGCGAGGCCTCGGACGCGAACTTCGCCCACTCGGCCGGCAGGTCGTCGCCGATCGGCTCGATGTCGGCCTCGGCCTGGGCGTAGTCGCAGCCGGTGAGGAGCTTCGGGATCCACCGCTGCTCGTCGACGACGTGCCGGACGAGGTCGCGGGTCGTCCACTCGGAGTCCGGGGTCGCTGCGTCCCAGTCGGTGACGGCGGCGACCCGTCGGCCGAACTCGGCGGCGGCGAGCTCCTGCATCGCGATCCAGTCGGTGGCCATGGGGTGCTCCTGTTCGTCGGTGGGGAGCGCGGTTGGTGGGGGTGCGTGCGTGGTCGGTGCTTGGTGCGTGGGTTTTTGGTGCTTGGTGCTTGGTGCTGGGCGCTGGCTGCTTGGCGGGTGGTGCTCGGTGCGTGGTGCTTGGTGCTTGGCGGGTGGTGCTTGGCGTTTGGTGGGTGGGCGTGTGGTGCCGTCGTCGGCCGTGCGCGTCCGGCTCCACTCGCGGGCGGGCGATGTGTGCAGTCCGTCCGACGTGTCGAGCGCGGGCGGGCGATGTGTGCACGTCCGTGAGTCGTGCTCGCACCGATTCTGCCCGTCGGACTTCCGCGTGAGTGCTCGCCGTGCTGGCATCGGGTGCAACGAGGGCATCGGGCGGGCGATTCCCGCGTGCGCGTCCGCCCGAACGTCGGCGTGGAGGTCGTGATCGCTCGGTTCAGCAGGCCGTCCGGTCTGCTGTCCGTCTGCATGAGGCAGTCGTCCTCAGGCTGCGTCGTTGGTCCTGCGGGCGGGCGATGTTCGCATCGGTTCAGCTGGTGCCGTGCACATCTCGCCCGCTCGGGGTTGGGTGTGTCCGCGGCCATGGCGGTGTTCGCGGGCGTGGTGCGGCTTGGCATGGCGCGGCGCGGCGCGTGGCTGAACCTGGCTGCCGTCGAGCAGACCACCGGAGCGGCCCGTACGAGCGGGACGTGAGCGGGCGGATTCGGCACAGCGAGGTCGAGGTCCGGTGCGAACATCGCCCGCCCGCAGGACCAACGACGCAGCCTGAGGACGACTGCCTCATGCAGACGGACAGCAGACCGGACGGCC
>NZ_MCIG01000087.1 GCF_001705035.1 Curtobacterium sp. UCD-KPL2560
GGGCACCGACGGCGCGTGAGCACCGCGCACAGCCCACGCTCCGGCGGCTCGGGCTGCTCCGGCTCGTCGCCGTGGGCGCCGAGCCGAATGCGCGGGGCGTGGGACCGGGCGCCGGCGGTCCTGCAGACGTGACCGGAGGACGGACGGGAGGCGCGGTGCCAGGCGGCACCGCGCCTCCCGTCCGTCCCGGCGACCGTCCCGCGGTCCGCAGGCCGAGAGGTGTCGTCAGGGCGACGCCGCCTCCCGGCCGACCAGCGGGCCGTGACGCCGCTCCGGCGGGTCCCGTTTCCGGGCGGTCGTGCCCGCGGCAGCACCTCAGACGCGCGTCGCCTCGACCACCACGTTGTCGACCGACGGCCGCCCGTCCGGCCGTTGCAGGCACGTCACGACGACGAGGCGCCCCGGGGTGTCCGCCCAGACCGCTGCGTCGGCGGGGAGGTCGCGCTTGGCGACCGTCTCCGACCGCGTCACGCGGTACGTGACGTCGTCGACCGTGACTGTGGCCCCCACGGCGACGCGGGCCCGGCCGTGCGCGACGTCGATCAGGGCGTTGCCCGGACCGACACCCCCGCCGCGCAGCGAGTGCATCGCGACGAAGACGGTGCCGTGGGCCGCCGCCGCCGGCTCGACGCCGAGGTTCCGGACCCAGTACGCCGACGTGGACCCCGGCGGTTCGACGACCCCGTCGGCCACGTCCAGCGCACCGAGGGGGACGTCGAGCCCGACCGACGGCACCGTGAACCGGCCGTGCCCCGACGGCGTCGCCGAGGCCGCGGGCTCCGGCGGCGGCCCGTCGAGCCGCACGGGGTCGCCGGCGAGGTCGACGCCCGTCGTTGCCGCGGTCCCGTGCGGGTGCGGGGTCAGGAGCTCGACCCCGGCGACGGCGATCATCGCCACCGCGACGACCGCCGCGAGGGCGGTGAGGCGAGCGCCCCACCGCCCCCGCGGGGACGTGCCGGTCACTCAGCGCCCCGCGCGGCGACGGGAGCGGATGCGGAGTGCACCCGTACCGCCGAGGACCAGGGCGCCGAGGCCACCGAGGGCCAGCCAGGGTGCGTCGTCCCGACCGCCGGCGACCGTGCCGCCCGTCGCGACCGACGGGCCGACCGCAGCCGTGGTCGCCGTCCCCGCGACCGATCCGGAGGCCGCAGTCGTCGTCGCCGACACGACCGTCAGCGCGAGCGGGTCGCTGACCGCGGTGCCCGTCGCGTCGGCGAGGAACAGGGTGTGCGCGCCGGGAGCGAGGTCGGCGGGCAGCGTGACCGAGGCGCTGACGGTGCCGTCCTGGGCGGCGGTCACGCGGCCGAGCACCTGCGGGGTCGAGTGCACGACGACCTGGTACGACGCGCCGGGCGTCAGTCCGCTGCTGCCGACCGTGACGGTCGACCCGGGCGTGAGCGCGCCGTGCGCCCCGAGGGCCAGCGTCGGGCGGGCGACGTGCACCCGGTAGGTCGTCGTCGTGGTGCCGTCCTCCGCGGTCACGGTGACGACGGCGGTGTCGCCCTGCACCGCGACCGTCGACCGGGCGGAGGGGTCCGTCGTCGACACGTGGACGTCGGTGTCCGAGAGCGTGGCGACCGGGGCGGTGACCGTCGCACCCGCGGCGGTCGCGGCTGCGTCGAGCGGCACCGTGACACCGTCGACCGTGATCGCCGATGCGGAGGCGTCGTCGGACACGAGGAAGCGGGCGCGCAGGGCGGCTTCCTCGTCGGCGGTCACACCGATCGTCCTGGACAGGTACGAGTCCATCCCGGCGTACTTCGTCGCGACGTCGTGCTCGAAGGTGCCCTGCAGCAGCGCGGGTGTCGCCCACGTGACCCCGAGCTGCGTGTTCGAGAGCAGGTAGTCGTGGAGGATGTCCGCACTGCCGACGCCGAGGACCCGGTCGAGCAGGTCGACCACGGTCCCGGTGCGGTCCATGCCGTGCGAGCAGTGCACGAGCACGGTGCCGCTGGTGTGGGTCGCGAGGATCTGCAGGACCTGCGCGTACGCGGTGATCATCGGCCCGCGGTCGGTCGCGTCCACGTAGCCCTTGTCGACGAGGTCGTGGTACATCGCGGTGTCGTCGCTGTAGTCGCCGTCGGCGCCGAACATCGAGATGTGGACCTCCTGCGCGCCGGGGATCGCCACGTCCGGCTTCGCCGCGACCTGGTCGGGCGTACGGAGGTCGACGACGAGGTCGACGTGGTACTCGCTCGCGAGCGTCTGCGCACCGGCTGCCGTGACCTTGTCGAGCGACTCCGACCGGATGAGGCGGGAGGCGTCGACCCGCTGGCCGCCGAGTCCGGTGAAGGCACCGAGCTCGCGACCGTTCACCAGCCCCGGGACGTCGGTGATCGGGTGGTCCTGGGCGGTCAGGGCCGGTTGGAGGTCGGAGTCGGCGTGGGCGGCGGACGAGAGCCCGACGGTGCCGAGGACGGCAGCAGTTGCGACGGCGGTGGCGCTCGCGCGGAGGAGCGCGGACGGGCGGACGGGACGGCGGGACACGGTTCTCCTCGGGGACGGGGCACGGGGGAGTCGCCCGGGAGCACCGGACGGCCCGCGGAGCAGCGTGACGAGGCCGCCCGTCGCGTGGGTGAACGGCCGCGGACCGTCGGGTTGCCACCACATGAGGCAGGGCTCAGGTGGGTGGGCCCGCGCCGCCGACCCGGCGCGGCGTTCCGCCGTGCCACCTGACGGACGGGAGGCGCGGTGCGGGCCGGCACCGCGCCTCCCGTCCGTCAGGTGGTGACGCGCCGTCGCTCGGTGGCCGGTGCGGTGCGGAGGACGAGCCCGTGTCGGTGGGTGGTGAGGGTCACCGACCGGACGGTCCCGAAGGGGTCGCCGTCGAGTTGGAGACGCTCCGCGGCGTCGAGGTCGATGTGGAGCGTCCGCGCACGTGTCGTGGGCAGCACACGTGAGGGCGGCAGGAACCGGGACAGGAACCGCCCGGTGCGCGTGCGGGAGGAGAACCGGGCGAGGGTCAGGGTGGTGCCGATCGCGGTCCAGCCGAACCAGCCCGTCGGGCGGAACGCGACGGCGTCGAGGATGCCGTCGTCGGGTGCCGCGCGGGGGAGCAGCAGCACGCCGGCGGTGAGACTGCCGCAGTTGCCGACGATGACCGTGTGCGCCCGCATCGTCCGCGTGGGACCGGAGTCCAGCCGGTAGTGCACGGGGATCTGCCGGTTGCCGATGATCGACCGCGCGATCGGGTCCGAGTACGCCACCCAGCCGAAGCGACGCTTGACCCACGCGTTCGTGTCCGCGGCCATGCTCGCGTCGAGACCGATGCCCGCCATCACGAGGAAGGCGTGCGTGGTCGTGGTGCCCTCGTCGTCCGTCAGTGCGGCGAGCCCGACGTCGATGGGCCGGTCCACCCCGGTGAACGCGGCGGCGACGGCACCCGCGGTGTCGCCCCGGGGGAGGCCGAGGTTGCGCGCGAACAGGTTGCCCGTCCCGCTCGGGACCAGCGTCACGGGGATCCCCGTCCCGCGGAGCTCCTCCGCGACGACCCGCAGGGTGCCGTCCCCGCCGGCGACGAGGACGACGTCCGGCTCGGCGGCGACCGTTGCGCGCGCCGCGGCGCGACCGTCGTCCTCGGCGGCGGTCTCGAACCAGTGGGTCCCGGGAGACCAGTGGTTGCGCCGTGCCTCGGCGTCCACGAGCGCCCGGAGACGTTCCCGGTCGTGCTTCACCGGGTTGACGACGACCGCGGCGACGCGCTGCGGCCTCGACGTGCTCACGGACGCGAGGGTCGGTCGGCCCGCGCGGCCTTGTTCGCGGAACGACGGAGTGCGCCGAAGACGACGGTGGCGACGAACAGGACGATGCCGATGATCGCGAGCCAGAGCAGCCCCTTCAGGGCGAAGCCGACGATGGACAGGATCAGCCAGAGGGCGAGGAGGACGACGACGGTCTTCACGGTGGTTCCTTCAGTGGATGCGGAGTTCGGAGACGAGCGGGCAGGTGAACGGGTCGCGGGCGGCGAGGCCGACACGGTTGAGGTACCGCACGACGATCCCGTAGGACCGCAGCAACGTCGTCTCGGTGTACGGCACGTCCAACGTGTCGCAGTGGTCCCGGACCAGCAGCCGCGCCTGCTTCAACGCGGGCCGCGGCATCGACGGGAACAGGTGGTGCTCGACCTGGTAGTTTAACCCACCCATCAGGAACGACACCCACCAACCCCCACGGATGTTGCGGGAGGTGCGGACCTGACGGGAGAAGAAGTCGACCTTCGCGTCGTGCGCGATCGTGGGCATGCCCTTGTGGTTCGGCGCGAACGAGGCACCCATCATCACCCCGAACACCGCGAGCTGGACCCCGAGGAACGCACACGCCATCCCGAACGGCAGGAACCAGAACACCACCGTCAGGTAGATCGCGAACCGCGCCGCCAGCAGCACCCCCTCCAGCACCCGGCCCTTCGTGTCCGGACGACCCCCGGCACCACGCACCACCGACACGACCGCGTGCCGGTGCAGGTTGATGCCCTCGAGGGTCAGCAGCGGGAAGAACAACCACCCCTGGAACCGCAGGAACGTGCGCATCAGCGGACCGCGGGCAGCAGCGGCGTCCTCGGGCAGGAACCGGATCCCGTCGGGCGCGATGTCGGGGTCCTTGCCCACCGTGTTCGGGTTCCCGTGGTGCCGGGTGTGCTTGTTCATCCACCACGAGTACGACAACCCGACCAGGAACGTACCGATCCACCGGCCGGCGTGGTCGTTCCACTTCTGCGAGTCGAACACCTGCCGGTGCGCGGCCTCGTGCGACAGGAACGCGAACTGCGTGAACACCACACCCAACGCACCCGCCACGATCAACTGGAACCACGAGTCACCCAACAACGCGAACGCCACCCAGCACGCAGCCGTGGCGACGACCAGCGCCGAGAAGAGCGCCCAGTAGAAGCCTCGACGCCGGCGCAGGAGCCCGGCGTCCTTCACCTGGGCGAGCAGGGCGGAGTAGGTGGACGTACCTCCGGTCCGGGCGCCGCCAGGGGTGGCGCCGGTCGTGCGGTAGTGGCCGGCCATGGTGTCCTCGGCGGTCACGGTGTTCCTTTCGTGCTTCCTGACGGTGTCAGGTCCGGGGGCGTCCCGGCTCGCGGTCGCGGTCGTCGGTTCGAGGAGTGGAGAACGGGGCGGTGTCCACCGGACCGGACGGCCCGGTGGTCGTGGTGCTGGTCGACGGTGCCGCGGGTGCACCGGTACGACGCGACGCACCGGTGCGTGTGCCGTCGTGGTGCTGCTCCATGCCTGTGCCTCCCGTTGTGCGACTGGAACGAGGGATCGTTCCGGCAACCGGGGTCAGGGGTGGCTCGTCCATCACGGTAGAACGAGCGGCCGAGGCCGCGCAAGTCCCCGGGCTCCGGCGCGTCGGGGTCGTCGGGGACCCCGTCCGACGACCGGTTACGGTGGTGGCCGGACCAGGAGGAGGCCGCCCGCCGATGATCGAGACCCGCGAGACACGACTCGTCGAGACCTTCGTGACGCTGACCGACAACCTCGTCGCCGACTACGACGTCCTGGACGTCCTGCAGACCCTCGTCGACCGGTCGGTGGAGCTCTTCGACGCCGCCGCAGGGGCGATCCACCTGCTGAACCGGGACGGTGTCCTCGAGGTGGCGGCCTCCACCAGCGAGCGCAGCGAGTTCATCGGGCTCCTCCAGCTGAACGCCGGCGAGGGGCCGTGCATCGCCGCGGTGACCTCCGGTGAACTCGTGACGTCGGAGGACGTCGGGTCGCTGACCGAGCGGTGGCCCCGGTTCGCCGCGGCGTCGAGGGACCACGGGTACCGGAGCGTCCACGCGATCCCGTTGCGGCTCCGTGAGGAGGTCATCGGATCGCTGAACCTGTTCCGCGAGATGGAGGGGGCGCTCAACGGCGCCGACGCCCGGGCAGCGCAGGCGCTCGCGGACGTCGCGACGATCAGCATCCTGCAGCAGCGGACCATGCAGGACGCCGCCGTCACCGCCGAGCAGCTGCAGCACGCGCTGGACGCCAAGGTCCCCGTCGAGCAGGCGAAGGGCTACGTCGCGCGCGCCCTGTCGGTCGACGTGGACACGGCCCGCGAGGTCCTCCGCGGGTACGCCCGACGGACCCAGCGCAAGCTCAGTGCCGTGGCCGTCGAGGTGGCCGACGGGGAACTCACGCTGGACGAGCTGGTCGCGGGTGCGACCGGCGGGTCCGTGCCGGACGACCGCGGCTGAGCGCGGCGCGGCACGGACGCTGCCGGACGGCTCCGTCAGCTCCCGTGCTGGCCGCGGCGCGTGCGCGTGCTCGCGCTCGCGCTCGCGCTCCGGCGGTGACGGGCGACCAGCGCGAGACCGAGGCCCGCCGCCAGCAACGCTCCGGCGATGCCGAGCGGCACCGTCGGGTCGCTGCCGGTGAGGGCGAGCTCGCCGTTCGGGGTGCCACCGCCCGAGCCTGCGCCGGCGGTCGGGGTCCCACTGGGCGCCGTGGCCGGCGCGGTGGGCGTCGGTGCGGTCGCGGGAGCGGTCGGCGTGGTCGTGGCCGACGGCTGCACGGTGATCGTCACGGTCTGGGTGGCGTCGGGCGCGGTGCCGTTGGAGGCGGTCACGGTGACGGTGGCGGCACCCGGCGTGGTCGGGGTGCCCGAGACGACGCCGGTGGTGCTGTCGATGGTCAGGCCGGCGGGCAGTCCCGTCGCGGTGAACGTCGGGGAGGGCGTGCCCGTCGCGGTGACGGTGTACGAGTACGGGGTCCCGGCGGTCGCGGGGGTCGGAGCGCCGGACGCGATGGTCGGCGCGACCGTCTGCGAGGGCGTGCCCGGCGTCGGGCAGCCGGTGGGGGCCGTGATGGTGTTGGTGTCGAGGGTCACGGCACCGGTCCGGGCCAACAGGCGACCGACGACCGTCGCGCCGGTGGTCGCGGTCACGGACTGCTGCGCGAGCACGGTGCCGCGGAACTGCGCTCCGGTGCCGATGGTCGCGGAGCTGCCGACCTGCCAGAACACGTTGCAGGAGCTCGCGCCGCCGGTGATCGTGATGCGTGTCCCGGAGCCGATCGTGAGGGTCGACGCGGCCTGGAACACCCAGACGGAGTCGGCGCTGCCGGCGAGGGTGAGCGACCCGGTGTCCGCCAGGGAGAGCGCCCCACCCGAGTAGACCCCGGGGGACAACGACAGCCCGTCGAGCTCGGTCAGGCCGGTCTGTGCGGGGGTGAGCGACGCGGCGACGTCGTACGCGGTGGTCGTGTCCCGCTGCGCCTGGGCGGCCGCGGCGTCCGTCTGGTGCACGGTGCCGTTCACGACGCCGTCGGGAGCCGCGCCGAACCCGGTGATCGAGGTGCCGGGCGAGACGCCGAGGTCGCCGTCGACCACGGTCGGACCGGTGTTCGTGACGGCGCTCGCACCGAGGACGCCGTAGGTCGCGGCGGTGCCGAGGTCCACCGGCCCGTCGAGCACCGTCGCAGCGGACGCCGCCGACGTGCTCATCACCGCCAGGGACGCGGCGAGTCCGATGCCGGTGAGGGCGAAGAGGGTGGGGCGGAGGAAACGGGACGTGGCCATGGAAGGCACCTGTCTGGGACGGGGAGGCACTCGGCGAACGTCGACGACGCGCACGTGATCCCCGGTCTCCGAAGTATGCGCGCGGCCGGACAGGAGGACGAGGGTCGCAGCGGGATGCACCGCGCACTGCCAGGAACCACGTCGCGTGGACAGCGAGCGCACCCGCCGCTGTCAGCGGCTCACCGGTCCGGCGACGTGCTCCGGCGACGGCCACGGACGACGGCCGCGGACACGAGCACCGCGCCCACCATCGCCGGGTGTGCGCTGACCGCCGCGTACCCGAGGGCGTCCGTCGGGCTCAGCCACTGCGTGGTCCCCGTCGTCCACGACACCCGCTGCACGACCGCGAACACGGTGACCAGGAGCACCACCGCCCCGGCGGTGACACCCACCGTCGGCCAGCGTGTGCCGACGGCCACGGCGGCCGCACCGACGAGGGCGAGTCCGGCGAGCACCAGCGGGTGGGTGGTCGAGTCGCCGCCGAGCGGGGCCGTCGCGATCACCGCGACGACGTACACGGCGACGACGCCGACGACGAGCCCGGTGCCGATCCGCGCTGCGAGCCGGTAGCGGTGTCCTGCCCGGAGTCCTCCGGCGGTGATCTCCGACGTCGTCATGGTCTGCCCCCTCCACCGGCGCGTCGTCGTGCCGGGGTACCAGGGTCGCACGGCGGACGGGGCCACGGACAGACCCGCCTGTGTGGTGTCCCCGTGCGGTGTCGTCCCCGGTGGTGCTCGGCCGAGCCGGTGCTACCGGTCCGTCGGGTCCGGCTCGAGGGCTGCGAGGACCGCGGTCCGGAACGCCCCCGGGCCGAGGAGCTCGTGGTCGACGAGGAGGGATCGCATGCCCGCGCGCCGGGCGCCGGCGACGTCCCGCTCGGCGTCGTCGCCGACGAAGAGGCACTCGGACGCGCTGACGCCGAGGTCGCTCGCCAGGGCGGCGAACGCGCGCACGTCGGGCTTCTGGAACCCGGTGCGCCCGGAGACGTGCACCACGTCGAACGCGTCGGGGAGACCCGTCACGGCGAGCTTGTCACGCTGCTGCTCCTCCGTCCCGTTCGTCAGCAGACCGAGGCGGTAGCCGCGCGACCGGAGTTCGTCGAGCAGTCCCCGGCTCCCGGGGAAGGCGCGCCAGGCCGCCCGGTACCGCCGGAGGTAGCCGGCGAACAACTCGTCGAGGCGGTCGTCGTCTCCGTCGCGGCCGTCGAGCGCGTGGCCGAGCGGCGGGAGCACCGCGCGCAGGCGCTCCCGCCGCTGTTCGGCGAAGCCGATCTCCCCCGAGCGCCACCGTTCGAACTGGTCGTCCTCGGCGTCGGACCAGGCGCGGAGCGCCGCCTCGGACGCGGGCAGGCCGAGGCTCGTCAGGAACCCGGACGCACCGGTTCGGGCCGCTCCGCGGTGGTCGAGGAGGGTGCCGTCCAGGTCGAACCCGACCGCTCGGAGGTGCCGCACGTCTGCAGGCTACCGCCGACGTGACGGACTGCTGCGCGCCTCCCGACCGGGGTGGCGGGGAGCGCGGTCGCACGGCCTCCCGCCATCTCCTGCAGGATCCGGTGGACCTGGCGGCTGTAGCCGGACTCGTTGTCGTACCAGACGTACAGGACCACGTGCTCGGAGCCATCGGCGATCGTCGCGAGCCCGTCGACGACGCCGGCGCGGCGACTGCCGAGGAAGTCGGTCGACACGACCTCGGGGGACTCGACGTAGTCGATCTGCCGCCGGAGCGACGACGTCAGCGACGCGTCACGGAGCAGGCCGTTCAGCTCGTCGCGGCCGACCGCACGGGCGAGCGTCAGGTGCAGGACGGCGAGCGAGACGTTCGGCGTCGGGACCCGGACGGCGTTGCCCGTGAGGCGCCCGCGCAGCTCGGGCAGGGCCTTCTCGGCCGCCCGTGCCGCGCCCGTGGCGGTGATGACCATGTTCAGTCCGGCCGCGCGTCCGCGGCGGTCGGCGGGGTGGTAGTTGTCCACGAGGTTCTGGTCGTTCGTCGCCGAGTGCACGGTCTCGACGTGGCCGTGCACGACGCCGTACGCGTCGGAGACCGCCTTGAGGACGGGGACGATCGCGTTCGTGGTGCAGGACGCGGCGCTGACGACCGGCGCGTCGCCGATCGCGTCGTGGTTGATGCCGTGCACGACGTTCGGCAGGTCCCCCGTGCCCGGGGCGGTGAGCAGGACGCGGCCGGCTCCGGGGGCGAGGAGGTGCTGCTCGAGGCCCTCGGCGTCGCGCCACCGGCCCGTGGTGTCGACGACGATCGCGTCCTCGATGCCGTGTGCGCGGTAGTCGACGGCGCTCGGGGCGTCGGCCGAGATGAACTGGACGAGCGTGCCGTTCGCCGTGATGGTGTCGTGCTCGGTGTCCACCGTGACGGTGCCGGCGAAGGGGCCGTGGATCGAGTCGCGGCGGAGGAGGCTCGCACGCTTGACCAGGTCGTCGGGCCCGCGGCGGCGGACCACGACGGCGCGGAGGACGAGGGGTGCGTGCTCGCCCGCGCGCTCGAGGAGGATGCGTGCGAGCATCCGACCGATGCGGCCGAAGCCGTACAGGACGACGTCGCGGGGCACGGGTCGTGCAGCGTCTCCGGACGAGCCGCGCGCGAGGAACAGCTCGTCCTCGAGGAACTCGCGGAGGGGTGTGCCGAGCGGGTCGGCGCGGTGCCGGGCGGCCAGGTCCGCGAGGTCGACGGACGCGGACGCGACGTCCATGGTGTCGAGCTCGGTGAGGATCGCGAGGCTCTCGCTGACGGGCAGCTCGGTCTCGTCGACGCGGCGGGTGGACCGGTGTGCCTTGACGATCCCGATCGGGGACTCGCCGACGAGGGGCCGGCCGTACACCGAGGGCACGACGTCGTCACGGCGGTACAGCCGGCCGATGAGCGGGACCATCGCCTCGGCCGCGGCGAGCTTGTCGGTCCAGGCGTGCTGCAGGGCGGCACGGTCGGCGGCGGACGGTGCGTGCTCCATCAGGCCACCTGCACAGCGCGTTCGGCGGCGGGCGTCGCCGAGGCCTGCAGGGCGGCGCGACGCTCGTCGAGGACGGCGGTGAACACGGACGGCGTCCGTCCCGCGAACTCCGCGAGGAACTCCTCGGTGCGGTCGCACTCCTCGAGCCAGGAGTCCGGGTCGACGGCGAACAGGGCGTCGAGGTCCGACGGCGGGAGGTCGAGGCCGCGCACGTCGAGGTCGTCGACGTCGGGGAGCAGACCGACCGGGCTCTCGACCGCGGGCACGCTGCCCTCGACCCGGCGGGCGATCCACTCGAGCACGCGGGCGTTCTCGCGGAAGCCCGGCCAGAGGAACGAGCCGTCGTCGCCCTTGCGGAACCAGTTCACCTGGAACACCGCAGGGGCCCCCGCGCCGAGCTGCGCACCGACGTCGAGCCAGTGCGCCCAGTGGTCGGCCATGTCGTAGCCGCAGAACGGCAGCATCGCGAACGGGTCGCGGCGGAGCTCGCCGACGGTGCCCTCGGCCGCGGCGGTGCGCTCGGACGAGACGGTCGCGCCCATGAACACGCCCTCCGCCCAGGTGGGGGCCTGCGCCACGAGCGGCACGTTCGTCGAGCGTCGACCGCCGAACACGACGGCGTCGATCGGGACGCTGTGGTCGAGGTCTGCCGCGCGGGACGGGCAACGGTCGAGCGCCACGGTGAACCGGGCGTTCGGGTGCGCCGCCGGGGTCCCGCTCGCCGGGGTCCAGTCGGCACCCGTCCAGTCGACCAGGTGCGCCGGCGGCTCCGGCGTGAGGCCCTCCCACCACACGTCACCGTCGTCGGTCAGGGCGACGTTGGTGAAGATCGTGTCCGCCGCGATCGTCTCGACGGCGACCGGGTTCGTGTCGACGCCGGTCCCCGGCGCGACGCCGAACAGCCCGGCCTCGGGGTTGATCGCGTGCAGCCGCCCGTCCGACCCCGGACGGAGCCAGGCGATGTCGTCACCGATCGTCTCGACCGACCACCCGGGGAGCGCCGGCTGGAGCATCGCGAGGTTCGTCTTGCCGCAGGCGGAGGGGAACGCCGCGGCCAGGTGGAACGCCCGGCCCTCGGGCGAGGTCAGCCGGATGAGCAGCATGTGCTCGGCGAGCCAGCCCTCGTCGCGCCCCATCACCGAGGCGATCCGCAGCGCGAAGCACTTCTTCGCGAGCAGGGCGTTGCCGCCGTAGCCCGAGCCGTACGACCACACCTCGCGGGTCTCGGGGAACTGCACGATGTACTTCGTCTCGTTGCAGGGCCACGCCACGTCCTCGTGCACGGTGCCGTCGTCGTCGCGGAGGGGCATCCCCACGCTGTGCACGGCCGCGACCCACGGCACGCCGGCGCCGATCGCGCGGAGCACCTCCGGACCGAGGCGGGTGGTCTTGCCCATGCTCAGGACGACGTACGCCGAGTCGGTGACCTCGACACCGAGCTGCGAGATCGGACCGCCGACCGGACCCATCGAGAACGGCACGACGTACATCGTCCGACCGCGCATGCTCCCCGCGAAGCGTCCGTCGAGCTCGGCGCGCATCGCCGTCGGGTCACGCCAGAGGTTCGTCGGGCCGGCGTCCTCCGGGGTGGCCGAGCAGGTGAACGTCCGACCCTCCACCCGGGCGACGTCGCCCGGTGCCGAGCGGGCGAGGTAGCTGTTCGGTCGGCGCTCCGGGTCCAGCGCGACGAGCTTGCCCTCGTCGACGAGCTGCTGCGTGAGGCGAGCCGTCTCGTCCGGTGACCCGTCGCACCAGACGACCGCGTCGGGGCAGGTGAGGGACGCGACCCGGGCGACCCACGCCTCCAGGGCGACACGGGGTGAACCGGGGACGGTGGCGGGGGCGGGACTCGTGTGGTTGGGGTTGGTG
>NZ_MCIG01000088.1 GCF_001705035.1 Curtobacterium sp. UCD-KPL2560
GCGCCGAACCCCGCGCCGAGCCCCCCCCTACGACAACGTCGGCGCCGCCGCCACCAACGCCCGCGTGACCGGGTGCCGCGGCTCGTCCAGCAGCCCGACCGGCCCGTGCTCGACGATCCGCCCCTCGGACAGCACCGCCACCGTGTCGCACAGCCGCTGCACGACGCCGATGTCGTGCGACACGAGCACCAGGGTCAGCCCGAGGTCCTCGGCGAGCGACCGGAACAGCTCGATCACCCGCGCCCGGACCACCACGTCGAGGGCGCTCATCGGCTCGTCCCCGAACAGGATGCGCGGACCGTGCACGACTGCCCGTGCGATCGCGATCCGCTGCCGCTGCCCGCCGGAGAACTCGTGCGGGTACCGCTCGACCGCGTCGGCGGGCAGGTCGACCCGTTCGAGCACCCGGCGCACGAGGTCCTCGTGGTCGCCCGGCACCCGGAGCGCCCGCAGCGGTTCGCTGACGATCGCACCGACGCGCATGCGCGGGTCGAGCGAGGCGTAGGGGTCCTGGAACACGACCCCGGTCTCGCGACGGAACCAGCGCGTCGCAGCCGCGGAGGCGGACGCGACCACCGGACGACCGGAGGCCTCGACGGTCCCTGCGGAAGGTGCCTCCAGACCGGCGAGCAGCCGCACCAGCGTCGACTTGCCGGACCCGGACTCGCCGACGATGCCGAGCCGGGCGCCGGGGGCGACCGTCAGGTCGACGCCGTCGACCGCGGTCCGGACCGGGCCGGGCTCGAACGGTCCGCGACGGGGGAGCCGGTACGTGCGGTGCAGGCCGGACGCCGCGAGCACGGGCGCGCCCGGGACGGGTGCGGGGCCGGAAGCACGTCGGGGGTCGGTCACGGGGTCCTCCTGGCGGTCGCGCGGGCCGCGTCGACGAGCGCGACCGTCGCGGGGTGCCGGGGCGCGTCGAGCAGCGTCCGCACCGGACCCGCCTCGACGACGCGGCCGGCGTCGAGCACGACCGCGGTGTCGGCGATCCGGGACAGCACCGCCAGGTCGTGCGTGACGAACAGCATGCCGGTGCCGCGCTCGGTCGACAGGTGCTCGAACAGGTCGAGGATGCGGGCCTCGGTGGTGACGTCGAGCGCGGTGGTCGGCTCGTCGGCGACGAGGTAGGCGGGGGAGCCCGCCATCGCCATCGCGATGCAGATGCGCTGCCGCTGTCCGCCCGACAGCTGGTGCGGGTACTGCCGCAGCAGCGACACCGGGTCGGGCAGGCCGACCGCGTCGGCGAGGGCGACCGCGGCGGTGCGCGCCGACCGGCGGTCGAGGCCGCGGTGCAGCCGCAGCGGCTCGGCGACCTGCGCGCCGACCCGCCGTAGCGGGTCGAGCGCCGTGCCCGGCTCCTGGAACACCATGCCGATGCCGGACCCGCGGGTGCCGGCCCGCTCGCGGTCCGGCAGGCCGACGAGCTCGCGTCCGTCGAGTCGGATGCTGCCGGTCACCTCGGCCCCGGTGGGCTCGAGGCCCATCAGGGCGAGCGAGGTCATCGACTTGCCGGAGCCGGAGGCGCCGATGACGCCGACGCGTCGGCCGGGAGGCACGGTGAACGTCACGTCGTCGAGCAGCGTCCGCCCCGCGGCCCGGACCGTGAGACCGCGGACCTCGAGTCCGGCGCGCTGGTCCGGCCCGGTGGGCGGGGCGGTCCGGTCCTGCGGTCCCGTTCCGTCGCGGGGTCCCGTACCGGGGTGCGGCTGGCGGTCCTGGTCGGTCATGCGGTGACTCCGGGGGTGGTCGCGGCGTCCGAGCCGGGAGCGCCGCCGGCGGCGCCGCGGGTCGCGTCATGGCCGGTCGGGCCGCCGGGACGGCCGCCGTTGCCGCTGCCCGCCGCACGGTCGCCCGTGGTCAGACGCGGGTCGGAGGCGTCGCGCACCGCGTCACCGAGCAGCGACAGCGCCGCGACCACGAGTGCGATGGCCGCTCCCGGCCAGGCGGCGCTCCACGGGTGCACCCCGACGTAGGTCTGCAGGTCGGCGAGCATGCTGCCCCACGAGGCGGTGTCCGACCCGGCGCCGTAGCCCAGGTACGACAGACCCGCCTCGGCGAGCACCGCGGTGGCCATCGCGAGCGACAGCTGCACGGTGAACAGCGGTGCCGCGTTCGGCACGAGGTGCCGGGTGAGCACGCCGAGGGGTCCGACGCCCGACGCCCGCGCTGCGACGACGAAGTCGCTCCGGGCGATGCGGCGGATCTCCCCGCGGGCGACCCGGGCGATCGTGACGCCGAACGACAGCCCGACGCTCACGACGACGACCCCGAGCGACCCGCCGAACACCGCCGTGAGCAGCATCGCGGTCAGCAGGGTCGGGAACGCCACGAGGATGTCGAGCAGGACCGCCGTACCCTCGCGGACCCAGCGGGTCGTGAGTGACCCGACCGCCGTCAGCACGATGCCGACGACGCTCGCGATGACGCCCGACCCGACCGCGACGAGCACCGTCGTCCGGGTCCCGGCCAGCAGGTAGCTCGCGATGTCCCGCCCGGAGGCGTCCGTCCCGAACCAGTGCGCGGCGCTCGGCCCGGACCACTGCCGGAACGGGTCGGTGCGGAACGGGTCCTGCGGCGTCCAGACCAGCGAGACGAGCGCCAGGACGACGAGCAGCCCGAGCACGACGACCGCGAACACGCCGGTCGGGCGGGCGAGGAGTCGGCGGATCACTCGTGTGCCTCTCGCTGTCGCGGATCGAGCACGCGGTGCAGGACGTCGACCGCGAAGCCGACGAGCAGCACGAGCCCGGTGAGCACGAGGAGCTCGGACTGCACCTTCGTGACGTCGCGCCGTCCGACGTCGGTGACGAGCATGCGACCCACCCCGGGGAGCGAGAACAGCTGCTCGACCACGACGGCCCCGACGAGCAGGCCGGCGATCTGGACCCCGAGCACGGACAGCACCGTCAGCGCGACCGAGGGCAGTCCGTGCCGCACGAGGGCCTGCGTCCGGCTGAGCCCGATCGCGGCCGCGGTCCGGACGTGGTCGGCGTCGAGCACACCGAGCGTCGCGGAGCGGGTGAAGCGGAGGATCACGGCGCCCTCGACCGCACCGATGGTCAGCGCGGGGAGCACGAGCGCGGCGAACGCGCGGCCCGGTTCGCCCCAGCCGTCGAGCGGGAAGCCCTGCGGCGGGAGCCAGTGCAGCGTCACGGCGAACAGCGCGATGAGCAGCAGCCCGGCCCACACGATCGGCACGGCGGCGACGGCCTGCGCGACGAACGCGATGACCGCCCCGCCCGCACGGCGCCGGAGCACCGCGGCGAGCACCCCGAGCGGCACGCCGAGCACGAGCGCCGCGGCGAGCGACATCCCGGCGAGCGGGAGCGTCACCGACAGCTTCTCGGCGAGCTCCGGGGCGACCGCGCCGCCGGTCACGAGCGACCGTCCGAGGTCACCGCGGAACAGTCCGCCGATCCAGTCGGCGTACTGCACGACGACCGGCCGACCCAGTCCGAGCTGCTGCCGGAGCGCCTCGACCTGCGCGGGCGACGACTGCGTGCCGGCGACGACCTGTGCCACGTCGCCGGGCAGCACCCGGAGCGTGGCGAAGACGATCACGCTCGCCACGAACAGGCCGACGACGAGCAGCAGCAGCCGCCCGAGCAGGAAGCGTGTCACCGCACCGCGAGCTTCGACAGGTCCAGGCGCGAGTTCGTGCCGTCGTAGGGCACGCCGGTCACGCCCTTCCGGACGGCCGTGATCGCGGTCGCGGTGTACAGCCACTCGCCGGCGGCGTCCTCGCTGACGATCTTCGCGGCTGCGCGGAGTGCTTCGTCCTTCGCCTGCTCGGTGGTGGCGGCGACGGACTGGGCGTACAGCGCCTGCACCTGCGGGTTGTCGTACCCGAAGTAGTAGTCCGGGTTCGCCCAGTTGCCGAAGTCGCGGGACTCGACGTGGTTGACCATCGACAGGTCGAAGTCGTGCTGCTCGAACACCTGCGACAGCCACGTGGCGAAGTCGACGCGCTTGACGCTCAGGGTGATCCCGACGTCGGCGAGCTGCGAGTTCAGCACGTCGCCGATGGTGGCCGCGTAGATGTTCGGGTACGTCAGCGTGAGCTTCAGGTCGGTGGCCCCGGCCTCGCTGAGCAGCTGCTTCGCGGCGGAGGGGTCGTACGCGTCGACGTCGGTCAGGTCCTGGTAGCCCGGGTCGAGCTCGGGGATCGGGCCGCCCTGCGGCACGCCGGTGCCACCGATCGCCTTGATGAGCGCCTTCGGGTCGATCGCCTGGCGGATCGCCTTGCGGACGCGCACGTCGGTGAAGGGTGCCTTGCGGTCGTTGAACGCGAGCGTGTACTTGTCCGTCGTCTTCCCGGTGTGCAGCGCGATGTCGCCGTTGCCCTCGAGCTGGCTCTTCAGGGTGCCGTCGACCGACGTCTGCACGTCGAGGTCGCCGGCGGCCATCGCGTTCACCGCGGCCGAGCCGTCGGTGATGTACCGGAACTCGATCTTCGCGACCTTCGCCTTCGTGCCCCAGTAGTCGTCGTTGCGGGCGAAGACGAGCGCGTCGCCCTGCTTCCAGCTCGACACCTCGTAGGGTCCGGTGCCGTTCGCCGAGTCCGACAGGTCGTTCTTCGCGGCCTTCTCGAGCACGAGCCCGGCGCGGCCGGTCAGGTTCCAGAGCAGGTCGGAGTCCGGCTTCGACAGGCGCAGCACGACCTGGTCGGCGGACGGCGACTCGATCGACGCGACGTTCGCGAGCTGCGCGGAGTCGACGTACGACGCGTCGTCCTTCACCTGCTGCAGCGACCACACCACGTCGGCTGCGGTGACGGGCTTGCCGTCCTGGAACGTCGTGCCGTCGCGCAGCGTGAACGTGTACGTCAGGCCGTCGGCGGAGACCTCGTGCTTCGCGGCGAGCACGTCGCGGATGTCCCCGTCGGAGCCCGACCGGCCGACGAGTCCCTGGTACACGTTGTCGATGAGCACCTGGTCGAGCGCCGCACCCGAGGTGGTGCGGATGTCGAGGCTGGTGGGCTCGAGCACGAGCCCCACGCGGACGGTGGCGTCGTCGCCACCGCGCTCGGCGGACGAGCCGGAGCAGCCGGTCAACGCGATGGCCGACACGACGGCGACCGCGGTGCTGACCAGGGCGACGCGTGCTGCGCGGCGACCGGGTCGGGGGAGGAGCGGACTCATGGTGGTGGGTTCCTTCCGGGCGCGTGGGAGCGACGGTCGTCGCGTCGCGCTCGCACGAGGTTACCGGCGACGGGTGCCGTCGGGGGACGGTTCTTCGTCGGGGTGCAACAATCCCGAGTCCTCCGCCCATGCCCGGATCGCCGCCGCCAGTTCGAGGGGTGCCTGGTTCTGCACCGCGTGCCGGGCGGTGACCGTGACGATGCGCGCGTGCGGCAGGCGCTCGGCGAAGCCCGCGTGCAGCTTCGGGGACACGTAGCCGCGGTCGCCGCGCACGAGCAGCAGCGGCACGCGCAGGGCCTCGAGGTCGGGCCAGGCGTCCGCGAACCGGCCGACCGACGCGGTGCGGCCGGCGGGCAGGTGCGGGAAGTGGTGGCGGCGGACCAGGCGACCGTCGGCCCCGAGGCGGGTGGTGTGCCGGGCCTCGCGCCGCAGCACCTCCCGGTCGTCGCCGACCCTGGCCTCGACGGCGCGGTCGACGACCTCGTCGAGCGACGCGAACGACGGCTCGTCCTCGAGCGCGCGGGCGATCCGGTCGACGGCCCGCTGCGCGAAGTCCGGCGACATGTCGACGAGCACGAGCCCGGTGACGCGCTCGGGCGCGAGCGCGGCCAGCCGCGCGGCGAGGATCGCGCCGAGCGAGTGCCCGACGACGATGCCCGGTGGCACCGCGAGCGCGTCGAGCGCCGCGAGCACGTCCGGCGCCGTCACGGCCGCGCCGTAGTCGGCGTCGTCCCGCCAGGACGACCGACCGTGCCCCGGCAGGTCGAGCGCGACCGCCGGCTCGCCGACGGCGAGCGCGGTCTGGTCGAAGCTGTGCGCGTCGATGCCGAGCCCGTGCAGGTAGGTGATCCGTGCCTCCCGGCCGTCCGCCGTGTCCCAGCGGATCGCGGCGGTCTCGCGTCCGTCCGTGGTGGGGACCACCTGCCTGGAGGCGCGGAGCGGCTCCGTCACGCCGCTCGCGGCGGCCAGCGCGGCCAGGTCCGAGAATTCGTCGTCGTGTTCGTGCACGGGGACGATCCTCGCACCGCCGGGAGGTACCCCGATCCACCCTGTTCCACCCTGGAAGCCTTAGGTAAGGCATGCCATACTCGTCGCGTGGCAGCCCGGTACCGCGTCTTCTCCGTCCGCGTGACGGCCGTGTCCGCGCTGACCCCGCACTTCGTCCGGGTGACCCTGGCCGGCGACGCCCTCGCCGAGTTCTCCGCCGTCGGCCTCGACCAGCGGATCAAGGTCGTCCTGCCGATCCCGGGCGTGGGGTTCACCGACCTGCCCGACGGCGAGGACTGGTACGCCGCGTGGCGCGCGCTGCCCGACGCCGTGCGGAACCCGCTCCGCACCTACACGGTCCGCTCCTTCCGGCCCGACGCGCGCGAGCTCGACATCGACTTCGTCGCCCACGGTGACACCGGCCCCGCGTCGCGGTGGGTCTCGGAGTGCCGCGTCGGCGACGAGCTCCGGATCGTCGGACCGGCCGTGCCGGAGTCGCCCGCCGAGCTGCCGGTCGGTGCCGCCGAGTTCGCCCCGGGCGACGCCGGACGCATCCTGCTCGCGGGCGACGAGACCGCGGCGCCGGCGATCTGCGCGATCCTCGAGGCGCTCGACGTCACGGCGGTCGGGCACGTGTTCATCGAGGTCCCGACGGACGCCGACCGGCTGCCGGTCTCCGCGCCCGCCGGGGTCGAGGTGCGCTGGGTCGCCCGGAACGGCGCCGCGCACGGTGTCCGGATGACCGACCACGTGCACGCCTGGGCGTCCACGGTGGGACGGACCGCGGGGGCCGTCGTGGCTGCCCCGGGCACCGCGGTGTCCTCGACCAGCTCGGTGTCCTCGACCAGCTCGGTGTCCTCGACCGCCTCGGTGTCCTCGACCGCTTCGGTCGACGTGCTCGCCGCACTCGAGGCGGACGACCGCTCCGACGAGCAGGTCCTCTGGGACGTGCCGGCCCCGACCGCCCACCGCCCGGTCTACGCCTGGATCGCGGGCGAGGCGGGGTGCGTCAAGGAGCTCCGTCGACACCTCGTGCGGAGCGTCGGACTGGACCGGAAGCAGGTGGCCTTCATGGGCTACTGGCGCCGCGGCAAGGCCGAGCACTGAACACCACCACGGTCACCCCGACCACGGCGCTCGGCGCCCGGGGCCTGACGCTCGCGTACGACGACCGCGTGGTCGTCTCCGGGCTCGACGTCGACGTGCCGGACGGCGAGCTGACGGTCGTCGTCGGCCCGAACGCGTGCGGCAAGTCGACGCTGCTCAAGGCCTTCGCCCGCACGCTCACACCGACGGCGGGCACGGTGTACCTCGACGGCGCGCCGATCACGTCGTACCGCCCGAAGGCCGTCGCCCGTCGGGTCGGCATGCTCCCGCAGACACCGATCGCCCCCGAGGGCATCACCGTCCGCGACCTCGTCTCCCGCGGGCGGTTCCCGCACCAGGACCTGCTGCATCCGTCGTCCGGTTCGGACCGGGTCGCCGTGCAGGCAGCGCTCGACCAGACGGACACCGCGGCACTCGCGGACCGGAGCGTCGGCGAGCTGTCCGGTGGCCAGCGGCAGCGCGTGTGGATCGCGATGGTGCTCGCGCAGGAGACCGACATCGTCCTGCTCGACGAGCCGACGACCTTCCTCGACATCGCCCACCAGTACGACGTGCTCGAGCTGGCCTCGACGCTGCACGCGGCCGGGCGCACCGTGGTCGCCGTGCTGCACGACCTGAACCAGGCGGCGCGTTACGCGACGCACCTCGTGGCGATGCGGGCGGGCGAGATCGTGGCGCAGGGGAAGCCCGGGGAGGTCCTCACCGAGGCCCTCGTCGAGGACGTCTTCGGGCTGCCGTGCATCGTCGTTCCCGACCCGGAGACCGGCACGCCCCTGGTCGTCCCGCGGCGCCGCGCGGCCTGACGGGCGCTGCGCCCGGGCGCGCGTGTGGCGGCCGCTCGCGTGCCGAGCGTTCGTGCGTCGCGCGTTCGTGCGCCGCGCCAGGTTGTCACGTCGAGCGGGCAGGACACGCCGCGCACGTGTGCCGTGCGGGTGAATTGCGTCGCCGGAGGACGCCGAGCGAGCCACGTCTGGCTCGCTCGGGGGTGGGTGACGCGTCAGCCGGTGTAGCCGCCGTCCTCGAGGCCTGCCTCGACCTCGAACCGGTTCCGCAGCGGGTCCCGCCCGGCGATCCAGTACAGGACCGGCATCGCCATCCCGTACCGCCGCCACTGCTCGACGTGCACACGTTCGTGGCGGAGGACCCGGTCCTCGTCGTTGTCCCGCGTCAGGTACACCGACCCGACGCAGGTGCCGCCGCGGCGGAACACCCAGCGGGGGAGTCCCGAGCAGACGACCAACCCGTCGACCACCCGGACGCGGCCGGTCGACAGCGGCAGTCCGATCGCGAGACCGACCGCGGTCGCGACGAGCCAACCGGCCCGCGACACCGGGGAGTCGAGGAACGGGTTCCGCACCGCTACTCCGGGCGGCCGTACGTCTCGAGCAGGCGGAGCCAGATCTCGTTCATGGTCGGGTACGCGGGCACGGCGTGCCACAGCCGGTCGACCGGGACCTCGCCCACGATCGCGATCGTGGCGGCGTGGAGCATCTCGGCGACGTCCTGCCCGACGAACGTGACGCCGACGACGATCCCGCGGGACTCGTCGACGACCATCTTCGCTCGGCCCGTGTAGCCGTCGGCCTGCAGCGCGGAGCCGGCGACGGCGCCGAGGTCGTACTCGACCGCACGCACGTCGATGCCCTGCTGTCGAGCGGCCTCCTCGGTGAGGCCGACGCTCGCGACCTCGGGGTCGGTGAACGTCACCTGCGGGACGGCCGCGTGGTCGGCGGTGGCGACGTGCGCGCCCCACGGCTCGGTGTGGACCGGACGACCCTGGTGACGGGCGGCGATCGCCTCGCCGGCGGCACGGGCCTGGTACTTGCCCTGGTGGGTCAGGAGTGCGCGGTGGTTCGCGTCGCCCACGGCGTACAGCCAGTCGGTGCCGTGCACGAGCATCGTGTCGTCGACCTGCAGCCAGTCGCCCGGGGTGAGCCCGACGGTCTCGAGGCCGAGGTCGGTCGTGTGCGGGGAACGACCGGTCGCCGCGAGCACTTCGCTCGTGACGACCGTGGTGCCGTCGTCGAGGGCGGTGGTCACGAGGCCGTGCTCGTCCCGGTCGACCCGGGTGGGGTTGACGCCCGTGCGGACGTCGATGCCGAGGTCGCGCATCGCGTCGGCGACGAGCTCGCCCGCGAAGGGTTCCATGCCGCCGAGCAGGCCGTGGCGGGCGACGAGGGTGACCTTCGCGCCGAGCGACGCCCACGCGGTCGCGAGCTCGGAGCCGGCGACCCCGCCGCCGATGACCAGGAGGCTCTCCGGCACCTGCTGCGCACTCGTGCCCTCGCGGGTGCCCCACGGCTTCGCGTCGGCGAGGCCCGGGACGTCCGGCAGCGCGTGCAGGGAGCCGGTGACGACGGCGACGGCCGCACGTGCGGTGTGCGTCTCGCCCGCGACCTCGATCGTCTTCTCGCCGGTGATGCGCGCGTGGCCGCGGATGAGCGCGATGTCGGCTGACTCGAGCCAGGCGACCTGGCCGTCGTCCTGGTAGTCGGAGGTGAAGGAGTTGCGACGAGCGAGCACCTTCGCGGCGTCGAGCTGGCCCGTGACCGCCTGGGCGGCGCCGTCCACACGCCGTGCTGCAGCGACTGCGTGACCGCTGCGGAGGAGGGCCTTCGACGGCATGCACGCCCAGTACGAGCACTCGCCGCCGACGAGCTCGGCCTCGACCACCGCGACGGACAGCCCGCGCTTGTGGGCGTAGTCCGCCACGTTCTCGCCGACAGCGCCGGCTCCGATCACGATGAGGTCGTAGTCCGTCATGCCGCCGAGCGTATCCGCGGCGCCGGTGGACCGGCCGGGTGCGATGGGTACCGGTCCGGAGGGCGCACCGCACGGGACGCCGGGCTGCGCGCGGGACGCGTGGCTCCGCGTTGGAGGTCGGGCTACGCGCGGGACGCCGTCGTCAGCGCGCCGACCACGCGCAGGATCACGCCGAGGTCGTCAACGGCACGGTCCGGGTCGACCGGTGCGAACCCGGTCAGGGCCGCTCCGACGAGCCGCCGACCACGGGTCGCCGCCTGGACGAGTTCGACCAGGGCGGCCGCGTCGACCCCGAAGGGCACCGGCTCGAGCAGGCCGTCGACCTCGGCCGGGTCCAGGACGTCGAGGTCGACGTGCACGAACACCGACTCGGCCCCGGTCGCTGTCACCGCGGCGGCGAGGGCGTCCGGCGTCGCGGCGTCGACGTCGAGGTGGGTGATCCCGACGCGGTCGAGCGCTGCGGACTCGGCGTCCTCGGTGCCGCGGATGCCGGCGAGCACCACACGCGTCGGGTCGAGGGTCGGGAGGTCGGGGAAGAGGTCGTCCTGTCGGTCCACGAGCAACCGGAGCACGGCGTTCTCGGCCGCGACCGGCTGCGCCCGGTTCAGTGCGCGGTACCCGGTCGACCCGGCGATCCGGACGAACGCGGTGCCGGGGCGGAGGAGGACCGTCGCACCGAGGACGCTCGCCCCGTCGCCCCCGACCACGAGGACCGGCTCGCTCGCGACGCCGACCTCCTCGGCGACCCGTCCCGCCACCGCGCGGACCGACGTGTAGCGGGCGACGGCGGTCTCGAGACGATCGCCCGCACCGGCGGGGACGTCGACCGTGGTGGTGGCGGCGCGGGGGAGATCGGCTGCGACGGCCTGGGCGCCGTCACCGAGGCGCATCGCCCGGGACGACGCCGAACCCTGCCACTGACCGACGACGAGGAACTGCATCGTCTCAGTCTGTCAGCACGGTCCGACGCCGTCCGGGCGATCCGGTCGATCGGGTCAGATCGACGACGACCCGCCGTTCTTCAGTGCGGCCAGGCGAGCCTCGACCTCGGCGTCACGGCCGACGTCCTCGAGGCTCTCGAACTGCGCGTCGAGGCTCGACGCCTGCAGCTCCTGCTGCCCGAGGACCTTGGCCTCCTCGCGCCGCACCTTCTCCTCGAACCGGGCGAGGTCGCTCGTCGGGTCGGTGATGTCGATGTTGCCGACGGCGTCGTTGACCTTGGACTGAGCCTCGGCGGTCCGCTGCCGCGCGACGAGGCTGTCGCGCTTGCTGCGGAGCTGCTCGAGCTTCTGCTCCATGCCGGCCAGGCCGGACTTGAGCTTCTCGACCTGCTCGTTCTGCGTCGCGAGGGGACCCTCGTTGTCCTTGACCTCCTGCTCGGCCGCGATCTGCTTGCCGATCGCGATCTTGGCGAGGCCGTCGAACTTGTCGGCGTCGGCGGTCTTGCCCTCGGCGCGGTACTTGTCGGCGGCCGCCGAGGCATTCGCGGCCTTCTGGCCCCACTCGACCGCGGCGCGCTTGTCCTCCTCGTGGTCCTGCTCGAGCAGGCGGAGGTTCCCGATGGTCTGGGCGATCGCCGTCTTCGCGTCGGCGATGTTGTTGGTGTAGTCCCGCACGAGCTGGTCCAGCATCTTCTGCGGGTCCTCGGCGTCGTCGATGAGCTGGTTCACGTTCGCCCGGATGAGCGCCGAGATCCGGCCGAGGATGGTCTGCTTGGCCATTGCGTTCCCTTTCGTGGAGTGTCCTGGTGCTGCTGGTCTGGTCTGCGTGATCTGGTCTGGTCTGCGTGGTCTGCGTGGTCTGCGTGGTCTGCGTCGTCTGGCTGGTCTGGTCGGAGCTGGCTGCTCCGAGTGGTGCGAGAGGTCCTGTGTGGCCCGGTGGTGTGGTCCGGCCCGACGATCCGGGCGCCGGCAGAGCGGGAGGTCAGGTCGCCGTCGCGCGGATCAGAAGCGGCCCCCGCCCGAGAAGCCGCCACCG
>NZ_MCIG01000089.1 GCF_001705035.1 Curtobacterium sp. UCD-KPL2560
TCGGGGTGATTCGGGGTGATGGGGCACATGTCCTCGGCCGACCGACCCGGGGACGGGCGGGACACCCGCGAGGTGCTGCTCTTCCGGAACGCCGTCCGGAGCGCCCGTCGACGGGGGCTCGGCCCGCTCGTGCGCCACCTCGCGGCGACCGCGGCGACGATCACCGGAGCCGCCGACGGGTTCGACCTGCACCGGGTCGGCGCGGGACTGTTCGGGATCGACCCCTCGGGCACGACGACCGCCCTGCGCGACACGCTCACCCTGACGACGACCGTGGTGTCCGCGCGGGCCCTGCCGACCGGGACCCGGATCGGGTACGGCGGCGACCACGTGACCGACCGGCCCACGAACACCGCGCTGCTGCCGCTCGGGTACGCCGACGGGCTGCCCCGCGCCGCCTCGGGCCGCGCGGTGGTGTGGGTCCGGGGACGGCGACGCCCGCTCGTCGGCCGCTTCTCGATGGACAGCGTCGTCGTCGACACGGGCGACGACCTGCTGCTGCCCGGCGAGCGCGTCACGGTGTTCGGGCCCCGGGCGAGCGGCGCGGGTGCCGGTACCGGTGCCGTCGGCCGGGACGCCGTGCCGACCGTGGCGGAGTGGGCGGCCTGGGCCGACACGATCCCGCACGAGCTCGTCACCCGGGTCGGCACGCGCGTCGCCCGGGTGCACCGCACCACCACCCGCGCCGACGCCGACTCCGCGGCACACGCCTGCGGAGACGACGCTGCCCCCGTGCCGTCCGAGCACTCGCCGTCCGGGCGCCCGCCGTCCGTCCGCTCCCCGATCCACCACCAGGAGGGCCACCGTGCCTGACCACTCCCACCTCCGCGTCGCCGTCATCGGCGGCGGCGCGAACGACGAACACGACGTCTCCCTGGCGTCGGCGGCCGCCGCCGAGCGGGCACTCCGCGCCGGCGGCACCGCGACCGTCGCGCTCACGGTCGGGCGCGACGGTTCCTGGCACGCGGCGGACGGGACGCCCCTGTCCGCCGCCGCCGCGGTCGCCGCGATCACCACCTGCGACGCCGCCTTCCCGCTCCTGCACGGCGACCACGGCGAGGACGGCGCGGTCGCCGGGCTGCTCGACATGATCGGCGTGCCGGTCGTCGGTTCGCCGGTCCGGGCGGGGGCGCTCGCCGCGGACAAGTGGGTGACGAAGCTCGTGGCCGAGGCACTGGGCATCGCGACCGCGCCGGGTGTGCTCGTGCGCCGGACGGCCGACGACCGCGAGGTCGACGTCGCCGTGCGGGCGCTGCCCGGACCGCCGTGGGTCGTGAAGCCCACCTCGGCCGGGTCGAGCAACGGCGTCACGGTCGTGCGGCGGTCCGCCGGGGTCGCCGCAGCCGTCCGGCACGCACGGGCGGCGGGCGACGCGGTGCTCGTCGAGTCGTTCGTCTCCGGCCGCGAGGTCGACGTCGCCCTGTTCCGGGACGCGACCGGGACGCTCCGCACCGGGGCGCCGCTCGAGGTCGTGGTCGCCGCGGACCAGGTGTTCGACCGGGAGCAGAAGTACGACGGGACGGCCGACTTCCGCGTCCCCGCGCGCCTGTCGACCGCCGAGCAGGCGGCGGTGACGGGGGCGGCCGTGGCGCTGTACGACGCGCTCGGGTGCGCCGGGGTGGCCCGGTTCGACTTCTTCGTGACCGACGACGGGGTCGTGCTCAACGAGGTGAACACCACGCCGGGCTTCACCGAACGGTCGCAGGTGCCGCTCGTGTTCGCCGCCGTCGGACTCGACCAGGTCGCCCTCGTCGACGCGCTCCTGCGCGCGGCCACCGCACGGTGATCCCGGCGGCGTACTGTCCGAGACGTCGTCGACGATGACGACGTCCCGGTGGGGACACCGGGTGGCCGCCGAGGATCGAGGAGGATCACATGGCGAGCAACCACGCAGTCGCGTACAAGGGGCCGGGGAAGGTCGAGGTCATCGAGACCGACTACCCGACGTTCGAACTCAAGGACGGACCCGGGGTCAACCCCGCGAACGTCGGACGCAAGGTGAACCACGGTGCGATCCTGCGCACGGTGGCGACGAACATCTGCGGCAGCGACCAGCACATGGTCCGCGGCCGGACGACCGCCCCGAGCGACCTCGTCCTCGGGCACGAGATCACCGGCGAGGTGGTCGAGGTCGGGTCCGACGTCGAGTTCATCAAGGTCGGCGACATCGTCTCCGTGCCGTTCAACATCGCCTGCGGGCGCTGCCGGAACTGCAAGGAGCGCAAGACCGGCATCTGCCTCAACGTCAACCCCGACCGCCCGGGCAGTGCCTACGGCTACGTCGACATGGGCGGGTGGGTCGGCGGGCAGGCCGAGTACGTCCTCGTGCCCTACGCCGACTGGAACCTGCTGAAGTTCCCGGACCGCGACCAGGCGCTCGAGAAGGTCCTCGACCTCGCGATGCTGTCCGACATCTTCCCGACCGGGTTCCACGGCGCCGTCACGGCGGGCGTCGAGGTCGGCTCGACGGTCTACGTCGCCGGTGCCGGACCGGTCGGGCTCGCGGCTGCGACCGGCGCCCTGCTGCTCGGCGCGAGCGTCGTGATCGTGGGGGACATGAACGCCGACCGCCTCGCCCAGGCGAGGACGTTCGGCTGCGAGACCGTCGACCTGACGAAGGGCGACCCCGCCGACCAGATCGACCAGATCCTCGGCGAACCGCTCGTCGACTGCGGCATCGACGCCGTCGGCTTCGAGGCGAAGGGCCACGGCTCGGGATCGGGGGAGGAAGCCCCCGCGACCGTCCTCAACTCGCTCATGGACGTCACGGCCGCCGGCGGTGCCCTCGGCATCCCCGGGCTCTACGTCACCGGTGACCCGGGCGGCGTCGACGAGGCCGCGAAGAAGGGCGCCCTGTCGCTCAGCCTCGGCACCGGTTGGGCGAAGTCGCTGTCCTTCACGACGGGGCAGTGCCCGGTCATGAAGTACAACCGGCAGCTCATGATGGCGATCCTGCACGACCGCACGAGCATCGCGAAGAACGTCAACGCGAAGGCGATCGGCCTCGACGAGGCCCCGCGCGGCTACGAGGAGTTCGACAAGGGCGCGGCGACGAAGTACGTGCTGAACCCGAACGGCCTCATCCCCGCGGCCTGACCCCGCGAGGACGGTCCCGGCACGCGCCCCCTCGACACCCGGCGGGGCGCGTGCCGGCGGACCCGGTCAGCCGCCCCGCTCTACGCTGGGCGCGGTGAGCCGACCCGCCCCCCTGACCACCGCGAGGCTGCTCGTCGCGTCCTCGCACCCCGGCCCGACCGTCACCGTGACCGTCCTCGCCGCGGTGGTCGCCGCGGCCGTGGGGCACCCGGTGTGGCTCGTCGTCCTCGTCGCGCTCGCCGTCGTCGCCGGGCAGCTGTCGATCGGCCTCGCGAACGACTGGATCGACGCCGACCGCGACCGCGCGGTGGGTCGGAGCGACAAGCCGGTGGCCCGCGGTCTCGTCCCCGTCGCGACCGTCCGCACGGCGGCGTTCGCCACGGCGGCCGTCGCGGTCGTCCTCAGCGCGTTCCTCGGCCCGGTCGCCGCCGTCGCGCACGTCGTGCTCGTCGCCGCGGGGTGGGCGTACGACGCCGGCCTGAAGCGGACGGCGTGGTCCGTCGTGCCGTTCGTGGTCGCGTTCGGGCTCCTGCCGGTGGTCGCGGTCGCCGCGGGCGGTGGCGCGTGGCCGGCGTGGTGGGCGGTCGCGACGGGTGCGGTGTTCGGCGTCGCGATCCACTGCACGAACGTCCTGCCCGACCTGCTCGACGACGCGGCGACCGGGGTGCGCGGCTTCCCGCACCGGCTCGGGCTCCGCGGTGCGGGGACCCTCGCGTTCGGCGCGCTCGTGGTCGCGGCCGTGCTCGTGCTCGGCGGACAGCTCCTCGGGGATGCACCGGCGCGCGGTGTCGGTGCCGTGCTCGCGGTCGTCGGCACCGTGGTGGTCGTCGTCCTGGCCGCAGTGGGCGTCCGACTCGTGTTCGCCGGACGTCCGACCAGAGCGCTGTTCCGGCTGGTCATCGCGTCCTCGCTCGTCCTGGTGGTCGAGCTCGGCGTCGCGGGCGCCCGGCTCGTCGCCTGACCGGGGAGCCCTGCCCGGCCCCGCACGGAGCGATCGGCTCCCGACCCGCACGACCGGCGACGGCGACAGCGACGGCGACAGCGACGGCGACGGGTCGCGCCCGTCCCGAGCGGGCCGTCCGGCCGCGCGCGGACGCGACCCGTCAGGCCCACCGCATCGCGTAGACCGAGGCCAGCAGCCCGCCGGTCGGGAGCCGCAGGGCGGACCGGAGCAGCGCCTCCCGGCCGACGAGCGCGAGCCCCCGGGCCGGCCGACCCACCGCCATGTTCGCCTCCGCCTGCCGCGCCGCGCGAGCGGCGGCGGCCTGCCGCGTCGTCGCGTACCGGGGCCACGGCCCGGAGCTCCCGGAGCGCACCGCCCCGGCCAGGACCGGCGCGAGCGCCGCGGCGTCCAGCCACCCGAGGTTCATGCCCTGCCCGCCGATCGGGCTGATCTCGTGGGCGGCGTCGCCGACGAGCACGACGCGGCCGACGCCGACGCGGTCCGCCGTCCGTCGCCGCACCCGGAAGCCGCTCGTCATCGAGCTGGTCGCGGCGTCCGGCGCGACGCCGGTGCGGTCGCGCACGAGGGCGGCCAGCCGGGAGGCCCGTCCCGCCTCCGCCGCGTCGCCGTCCGGGGCGCGCGTGGTCGCCTCCTCGTCGTGGTGGGGCACCAGGGCGACGTAACGTCGGCGCCCGCCGGGCAGCGGGAACGACTCGAGGACGCCAGCCGGCCCGACGTCGACGACCGCGGTGTCGGCGGGGGTACCGCCCGGGTCGGCGAAGTCGCCCATGACGTACCGGTCGCCGTAGTCGCGGCCGTGCGTCCCGACGCCGAGCAGGTCGCGCACCGCACTCCGGGCCCCGTCGGCGCCGACCACGAAGCGTGCCCGGACGGAGACCGGGGCGCCGTCCGGTCCCGTGCCGTGCACGTCGACGTGGTCCCGGTGGCGGTGCAGCGCGGTCGCGGCGGTGCCGGTGCGGAGGGCGCCCGGCGCGAGGGCCGCGAGCCGGTCGCGCAGGATCGTCTCGGTCCGGTGCTGGTCGAGCGCGGCGACGTAGGGGTGCGTGGCGGACACGTGGTCGAACGACAGGGTGCCGAGCGTGCGTCCGCGGCTCGTGGCGATCCCGCGGCGGACGAGGGCGGCCTCGGCGACGACCGGTGCGGCGACCCCGAGGCGCGCGAACAGGTCCAGCGACGGCGGGTGGATGCCGATCGCCCGGGACCCGGACGGCGGAGCGTCCCGGCGTTCCCAGACCCGGACGTCGAGGCCCTCGGCGGCGAGCAGTGCGCCGACGGACAGGCCGACGGGGCCGCCGCCCACGACGAGGACGTCGGTCTGCTCCGTGGTCACGGCCCGAGCCTACGGACGGGCGGGTGTCCGGGGCGTCAGCCGCCGATGACTGTGCCGACCCGCGGCCGCGTCAGGTGATGGCTGGGTCGGCCTGCGGCTGCGGCTGCGGCTGCGTCAGCTGGTGGCGCTGGCGCGTCCGGCGCGGTCGGCGGCCACGGCCCGGCGTGCCTCGCGGACGCGCTTCCGGGCCTTCTCGACGGGCACCTCGACCGCGTACGCGGCACCGACGGCCACGAGCAGCGCGACGCCGACGAGCCACACGGTGCCCCACGGACCGATCGCGAACGGGTCGAGCAGGGCGATCACGAGCGGGTGCCACAGGTACGCCGAGTACGACACCCGCCGACCGAACCACGACACCGGCGTCCACGCCAGGGCGGACGACAGCGGCGACCGCACCGAGACGAGCCCGCCGATGAGCACCGCCGACACCAGGCCGGTCAGCGGCAGCACGACGCCGAAGGTCGACGCGTGCTGGGTCCAGTCGTCGCCGATCGAGGCCGTCACGACGGCGAGCAGGACGATCCCGCCCCAGGTCGCGACGTGCCCGGCGACACCGGACGCCCACGTCCGGACCCGTTCGTCGTCGAGCAGGAGCGCGAGCAGGCAGCCGGTGGCGAGCGGCACGACGCCGAGCACGGGGGAGAAGTACACGTCGGGCGTCGCGTTGCCGCTCGGCGTGCGGTAGAGCAGACCCGCGGCGACGGACCCGCCGACCACGACGGCACCGAGGCCCGCGAGCAGCCAGCGCCGGCGTGCCCGGAGCGCGAACAGCAGCACGAGCACCGGCGGCCACACGAGGTAGAACTGCTCCTCCATCGACAGGCTCCAGGTGTGCGCGAACACGCCCTGCGTGGTGTCCCAGAACGAGCGGAACAGGTTGCCCGTGTAGGTCAGGGCGATGAACGCCGCCTCACCGGGGCCGAACGACGCACCCTTGTAGTCGCCGACCCAGTTCCACAGGAGCAGGCCGACCACGACCAGGGCGAGCAGCGCCGGGTAGAGCCGCAGCAGGCGCTTCCACCAGAACGACCCGAGCCGGATGCGGCCCGTCTTCCGGTGCTCGCCGAGCAGCAGGGTCGTGATGAGGAACCCGGACAGGACGAAGAAGACCGTCACGCCGGTGAACCCGCCGTCGAACCGCGGCACGTGCAGGTGGTACAGGATCACCATCAGGATGGCGACCGTGCGCAGCCCGTCGAGCGCCGGGGCCCGGCGCGTGAGGGGTGGCGGCGGTGCGGTCCGGGCAGCGCCGATCACCGTCCCGACCGGGGTGCGGCCGGTGGTGCTCGTGCGCTCGGGCGCGATCGCGTTCGTCGTCACGGTCCCTCCCTGCGGGATCGGTCTTCCGGGTGACGACCAGACTGCTCCGCCGAGGTAAGAGCGCGCTCAACGACCGGGGTGCACGAGTGCGGTGAACGCCGCGAGGCGCTCCTGCACGACGGCGCGGAAGTCCCGCGTCTCCCCGTCGGCGATCCACTGCGCGAACGCCGTCTCCGCGGCGATCGTGGCGGTCGATTCGGTGATCCCGTGCGCCCGCAGTGCGTCGGCCAGGTGGACCTTCAGGTTCGCGAGCTCGGCGAGCTCGCGTGCACGCGGCGGCGTCAGCCCCGCGTCACCACGTGACGGACGGGAGGCGCGGGTCGACCCCGACCCGCGCCTCCCGTCCGCGCCGCGTGCGGCGCTACTCGGCCTTCTGCATCTGCCACGGCTCCGGCTCGCGGTCGCCGTTCGGGCGCACCGGCCGGACGTCGCCGACGATCGGGATCGAGCGCTTCCGCATGAACCACATGTAGCGGACGAAGAAGTGCGACAGCGTCGACAGCCGGTTGCCGTTGCCGAGCAGCGACGCGATGTGCACCGCGACCCACGCGATCCACGCGACCGGCCCGACCATCGTGACGCCGCCGCGCAGCTGCGCGACCGCGGCGTTCGTGCCGATCGTCGCCATCGTGCCCTTGTCGAAGTACTTGAGGTGCTCGGTCGGCTTGCCCTGCATGAGCCGGACGATCTGCCGTGCCGCGTGCTTGCCGCCCTGCAGGGCCGGCTGGGCGAGCTGGGCGAGCGCGTCGTCCTGCGCCGCGATGTCACCGGCCGAGAAGATCCGCTCGACGCCCTTGACGCTGAGGTCGTCGTTCACCTGGATGCGACCGCCGTGCGTCTGCGGCAGACCCCAGCCCGAGACCTCCTTGTGCGCGGCGACGCCCGTCGCCCAGATCACCTGCGAGGCGGGGATGAACTCGCCGGTCGCCGTCACCACGCCGTCGGGCTTGACCTCGGCGACGCCGGTGTTCAGCCGCAGCTCGACGCCGCGCTTGCGGAGGATCTTCGCCGCGTACCGACGCAGGCGCGGCGCGAACGGCTTGAGGAGCTCGCCGCTGCGGTGCACGAGCGTGATCGAGATGTTGCCGCGCTCGATCTCGGGGTAGGCCCCGACGAGCGCCTGGTCACGCAGCTCCGCGAGGGCGCCGGCCATCTCGACGCCCGTGGCCCCGCCGCCGACGATCACCACGCGGATCTCGTCGGGACCCTGCTTCGCCGCGGCCTGCTCGAGACGGGTGAACAGCTCGTCGCGGATCCGGAGCGCCTGCGAGCGGGAGTACATCGAGTACGCGTACTCGTAGGCGCCGGGCGTGCCGAAGTAGCTCGTGTTGACGCCGTTGGCCAGGATCAGCCAGTCGTAGTGCAGGTGCTCGCCGTCGGACATCTCGGCGACGCGGTTCTCGTGGTCGATGCCGGTGAGCAGCCCGTGCCGGAAGTCGGCGTTCGCCTGCTTCGCGCGGAGGCTGCGGAGGAAGTACGTCACGTCGCCGGCGTTCAGCCCACCGGTCGCCACCTGGTACATGAGCGGCTGGAACATGTTGTAGACGTGCCGGTCGACCAGGGTCACCCGGACGTCGGCGTCGGCGAGCTCGCGCATGGCCGCGACGCCGGCGAAGCCACCGCCGACGATGACGACGTGCGGGCGGGTGTCCTCGGACATGGTGAACTCCAGTGTGGTGCGGTCGACGGCCACCCAGAAGGGTACGCCGCTTCCGCACCCTGTCCGTCCACCGGCCCGTCCCGGTGCCGATGGAGCGCTCCGCGCCGGGTCGGTCTGGAGGCGCGCCCCGCCTCCGTCAGTCGGCGAACGGCGCGTAGGTGGCCAGCACGTTCCCCTTGCTGGTCACCTCGCTGCGCACCAGGCGCAGCCGCGTGGGCGGGTCGGTCGGCTCGAACAGCCTGCGCCCCGCACCGGCGACGGCCGGGTGGACCATGAGCTGCAGCTCGTCGAGCAGGCCCGCGAAGAGCAGGTGCCGCACGAGCAGGACGCTGCCGGTCACCGCGACGTCGCCGCCGTCGCCGGCCTTGAGGTCGCGGACGAAGTCGTCGACGTCGCCGCGGATCAGGTGCGCGTTCTGCCAGGTCAGGTCGCCGTCGAGCGTGGTCGAGGCGACGTGCTTCTCGATCGGGTTGATCCACTGTCCGAACGGGTCGTCGTCGTGGGACGGCCACCACTCCGACCACTCGAGGTAGCTCTGCCGGCCGAGCAGGACCGTCTCGGTGCGCTCCATCCACGCGCCCATGGCGGTGCCGAGCTCGGCGTCGAACGAGTCGTACTGGAACGTGTACGGGTCCTGCACCACGCCGTCCACCGACGTGAAGAGGCCCGAGGTCACCTTGCGCATGTTGCGGAGCATAGGACCGGCGGCCCCGCACGTCGAGGGTGCCCCCGCGATCCTGACGGCGACGCGTCGGCCCCCGGGTACGGTCGGGTCGTGCGTGCGCGGGTCCAGACGGTCGAGGTCGACGGGCTCCCCGTGCGCCTCCGGACGCTCGCCCCGGCCGGACGGCTCCGCGACGTGCTGGCCCCGACGGTCGTCCTCGTGCACGGCATCGGCATGTCGCACCGGTCCTTCGCCCGGACACAGCGGGCGCTCGCGCGGACGCACCGCACCGTCGCGGTCGACCTGCCCGGGTTCGGGGGACTGCCGCCCGCGGGTCGGCGGCTGCAGATCGAGGAGCTCGCCGACCTCGTCGTGGCCGCGGTCCGCACCGCGGGGGCGGGCGACCTCGTCGTGGTCGGGCAGTCGATGGGCACGCAGGTCGCCGTCGAGGCAGCTCGGCGACACCCGGGTGTCGTCACGGCCGTGGTCCTCGTCGGGCCCGTCGTGGACCGCGCTCGACGGACCCTGCCGCACCAGGCGGTCGACCTCGCCCGGGACACCCTCGCCGAGACCCCGCGCCTGAACGCCGTCGTGACGACCGACTACCTCCGCAGCATCCGGCAGTACGTCCGGCAGCTCGGCCCGATGCTGCGTCACCGGCTCGAGGACGCCCTGCCCACCGTGACGCAGCCCGTGCTCGTCGTCCGCGGCGATCGTGACCCGATCGCCCGGCGGGACTGGGCGACGTCGCTCGCGGCCCTGGCGCCTCGCGGCGCGTTCGTCGAGCTGCCCGGCGGCCACCACGTGCAGGAGCGGCAGCCGCAGGCCCTCGCCCGGCTCGTCGACGAGCTGCGCCGCGTGCAGACCCTCGAGGACCCCGGGCTCGCCGGTTCAGCTGGTCGCGCCGATCCTGCCGGTCCTGTCGGTCCTGCCGGACGAGCGGAACCGGCGCCGGAGGGCGACGACCGCGGACCGGCGTCGGAGGGCGACGACCGCGGAGCGGGGGCCGCACCGTGAGCGACGCGACCGCCCCCGCGACCGGACCGGCGCGCACGACCGGCACCGAGCCTCCCGTCCGGGTGTCGCTCGTGCGACGCGCGTGGTGGGCCGCACTCGACTGGTGGTACGCGGCCCGGTGGCAGCTCCGGAGCCTCGGGCCGACGACCGCCGACGACTACCGCAGCGGCGACGGCCAGCCGGTCGTCGTCGTGCCCGGTGTCTACGAGACCTGGCACTTCATGCGCCCGCTGATGGACGCCCTGCACGACGCCGGCCACCCCGTGCACGTGCTGCCGGTGCTCCGGCACAACCTGCGGCCCGTCCCCGAGTCGGCGCGCGAGGTGCTCGCGTACTGCGCCGAGCAGGACCTGCACGGGGTCCTCGTCGTCGCGCACAGCAAGGGCGGGCTGATCGGCAAGTACGCGATGACGATGCCCGAGGGGAACCGGATCGACCGCATGGTCGCCGTGTCGACGCCGTTCGGTGGTTCAGCGTACGCGCGGCTCGCACCCGTGGCGCACCTGCGGGCCTTCCGCGCGACGGACCCGGTGCTCGCGGCGCTCGGGAGGGACCTCGCGGTGAACGCCCGGATCACCTCGGTGTACGGGGTGTTCGACACGCTCATCCCGGGCGGCAGTGCGCTCGCCGGGGCCGCGAACGTGCGGGTGCCGGTCGGTGGCCACTTCCGGATCCTGGGCGCGCGGCAGACGCGGGAGGCGGTGCTGGCTGCGGCGGCGGGGTCGGGCGCTGCGCGGCCGGCCCTCGGGTCGGGGGCCGGCGAGCCCGGGGTCTGCACGCGGCGCAGCTCGTCGACGAGCCGGGCGAGGGCCGGCGAGGGCCTGCGGCTGCCGCTCCTGCACGTGGTGGCCGCCGGGCAGCT
>NZ_MCIG01000090.1 GCF_001705035.1 Curtobacterium sp. UCD-KPL2560
GACCCGACCCGGCCGCAGGCCCCGCGGCACGCCGGCCTCCGCCCCGCCGCCATACTGGGCGCATGCCCCGCACCCGACAGCGCTCCGTCCTCACCGGCGTCGCAGCGGTCGTCGCGGCCGGACTCGTCGCGGCGGGCATCGCACTCACCACCCAGCGCAGCGGTGACGACCCCGTGCTCGGCGGCGGGGAGCCCGCCGTCACGACCACGGTGACCGCCGAGGGCCCCGACGCCACCAGCGGCCCCGATGCCACCAGCGGGACCGGCGGCGGCGGCACCGGCTCCGGCACCGGCCAGGGCTCGCCCGACGGCACCGTCACGATCACCCGCGAGGGCCCGGACCTGCCGGGCGGTTCCGTCCTCGCCCGCTGCGACACCGACTCCCGCCGGGTCGTCGCCCGCTACGACACCGCCGCACTCGGCGAGGTCGTGCTCCAGTGCGGCGACTCCGGGCAGGGCTACGAGCACATCCGCGTCCGGCACACCGAGGACTGGCAGGACGTCGTCACGGGCCACGGCAGCCGTGACTGGGACGACGCCATGCTCACCGCGGTCGGCACGGTCCTCGGGTCCCCGCGGTCCGGGTACCCGGTCGACGCCGGCGACGGCAAGGTCTGCTACGCGGCACCCGTCCGGTTCGACGACGGTTCGCGTCCCGACGCCGACCCGTTCGTCAAGGTCATCGTCTCGGCCACCACGGACCGCGTGATCACCGCCTACCCCACGCGCACCGACGGCTGCTGACCCACCCGGCACCCGCGCCACGACACGGGCGGCGACCGCCCGGCACCCGCAGGTGCGACCTACGCGTGCACCTCGTGCTCGTGTCGCCGGTGCGACACCGGCTCGAGCTGGAACGTCGAGTGCTCGACCGGCACGTCGAAGTGCTCCGCCACGCACCGCTGCAGGTCGTCGAGGATCCGCGGGGCGTGCGCCGTCGAGAAGCAGTGGTCGTCCACCACGACGTGCGCCGTGAGGTTCGGCACCCCGGTCGCCACGAGCGTCGCGTGCAGGTCGTGCACCTCGATCACGTGGTCGAGCTCGAGGATGTGGCCCCGCACCGCCTCGAGGTCGAGCCCGGGCGGCGTCGACTCGAGCAGCACGTTCGCCGTCTCCCGCAGCAGGCGGATCGCCCGCGGCAGGATGAGCAGCCCGATCAGGATCGCAGCGATCGAGTCGGCGCGCTCCCAACCGGTGACCGCGAGCACGACGGCGGCGGCGATGACCGCGACCGAGCCGAGCGTGTCGTTGAGCACCTCGAGCCGTGCCGCACGCGACGTGAAGGTCTCGCCGGAGGCCCGGAGCAGCACCGCGTAGGCGACGAGGTTCCCGACGAGCCCGACGACACCGAACACCAGGAGGGGACCGGCGTGCACCTCGGCCGGGACGAACAACCGCTGCACGGCCGACACCAGGACGAAGACGCCGACCGCGAGCAGGACCGCCGCCTGCGCCGTCGCCCCGAGCACCTCGGCACGCTGGAAGCCCCACGTGCGCTGCGCGGTCGGGGACCGGCGGGCCAGCCGTGTGGCGACGAGACCGATCGCGAGCCCACCGGTGTCGACGACCATGTGCCCGGCGTCGACGAGCAGTGCGAGCGAGCCGGTCAGGACCGCCCCCACGACCTCGGCGAGCAGGATGCCGGCCGAGATGCAGAACGCGACGAGCAGGGCGCGTTCCGACGCGTGTCCGTGCCCGTGCGAGTGGTCGTGGCCCATGCGCCCCATCGTAGGCAGGACGGCAGACGCCCGCGTGGACGCCCGGCGCCGTGCCAGGATCGCCACGTGACCCGGTCGCCGTACGAGCTGAGCGCGCCCGCCGAGGTGCTGGCCCGTCTGCACCCGCGCCTGTGCACCTACTTCGGCGCCGTCCCGCCGGGCCACGTCGACCGAGGCGAGGGCGTCTTCGCCGTCGTCGGCACGCCCCGCCGATGGCTGTGGCCCCTGCTCGCACTGTTCGCGCGTGACGGCGTCGTGTTCCCGGTGTGGGAGCGGGACGTCCCCTTCACGGTCGAGAACCGTCCGGCCCGCGTCCGGCGCGGTGCGGCCGACGGCCGGGAGGCCCGCCCCGCGGTCCGCGCGCACCGCACCTTCCGCTTCCGCTCCGGCGACCGCACGATGGTCGACGCCATCACCGCCGAGCCCGAGGGCCTGGTCGACCACCTCGGTCGCCGTGGGCGCGTCAGCGCCCTGCTCCGGACGGAGGTCGACGCGGACGGGCCGGACGCGGGCGCCCTGCGCCTCGTCTCCACGCGCGTGACGTTCCGTGCGCTGGGACGTGGGTGGGGCCTCCCGGTCGTCGTCGCCCCGCGTGTGACGCTCGTGGAACGATTCGATGACGATGCCGACGTGCAGCGCGTGTCCCTGGTGCTGGCGGCACCGCTGGTCGGCACGCTGTACCGGTACGAGGGCGCGTTCCGGTACGCGGTCGTGCCCGACGACGCGGCCGGTGCCGCGCCAGGAGGGGGTACCACGTGGTCGAGCAGCAACCGAGGGTCGTGATCGCGGGGGCGAGCGGCTTCGTGGGACGGCACCTGCGCCAGGCGTTCGTCGACGACGGCTACGAGGTCGTGACCGTCGGCCGGACCGGCGACGCGGTGTGGGGCAACACGCTGCGCATCCGTGCGCTCGTCGACGGGGCTGCCGTCGTCGTGAACATGGCCGGCAAGAGCGTCGACTGCCGGTACGGGCGCCGCAACCGCGCCGAGATCCTGCGGTCGCGCGTCGACACGACCCTCGAGCTGGCCGAGGCGATCCGCACGGCCGAGCACCCGCCGCCCCTGTGGCTGAACGCCTCCACGGCGACGATCTACCGGCACGCCGACGACCGCCCCCAGGACGAGGCGACGGGCGAGCTCGGCGAGGGCTTCTCGGTCTCGGTCGCCCGGGCGTGGGAGGCCGCGTTCTTCGGGGCCGACCTGCCGCGCACGCGTCGGGTGGCGCTCCGGATGGCGATCGTCTTCGGCGACGGCAGCGCGCTCGTCCCCCTGCTCCGCCTGGCGCAGGCCGGGCTCGGGGGCCCGCAGCTCGACGGTCCGTGGTTCCCGACGCCCGGGCGGCTGCGAGCCGGGACGTACCACCACGACCGGCACACGCACGGGCGGCAGCGGTTCAGCTGGGTGCACGTCGACGACGTCGTCGGTGTGGTCCGGTTCGTCCGCGACCACGAGGAGGTCACCGGCCCGGTGAACGTGTCGAGCCCGGAGCCCTCCGACAACCGCACCGTGATGGCGACGATCCGCGAGTCGGTCGGCCGGCGTTTCGGCCTGCCGACGTGGCGGTGGATGCTCGAGCTCGGGGCGTTCGCGATCCGGACCGAGTCCGAGCTCGTGCTGAAGAGCCGGTGGGTGGTGCCGACCCGCCTGCTCGAGGCGGGCTACGCGTTCCGCCACCCCGACCTGCGCGGGGCGCTCGCCGGGATCATCGCCGAGCGGCGGGAGCACCGGGGCTGACCGGTGCCGGGCCGCCCGCCGGGTCGTCCGCCGGGGGAGCGGCAGGGCCGTCCGCCGGGGGAGCGGCCGGGCGGTCCACCGTCGGTGCGCCGTGCACCAGCGGGGCCCCGACCTCGGGCGCGCCCACCACCCCCGCGGTCCGCGAGGACCACAGCACGGCGACGACGACGACCGCACCGGCGACCACCTCGACCACGTCGGGGACCTCGCCGAACGCCGCCCACGATGCGAGCACGCCGATCACCGGCACGAGCATCGAGAACGGCGCGACCGTGCTCGAGGGGTACTTCCCCATCAGCCGCGACCAGATGCCGTACCCGACCAGGCTCCCCGCGACGACGATGTAGAGCAGCCCGAGGTCGGCGGGCAGTGCCGCGGGCGTCAGGGCCGTCCCGAACGCCCGACCGACGCGCTCGGGTCCCTCGACCAGCAGCGACAGCGCGAGCATCGGCACCGGCGGGACGACCGCCCACCACAGCGTCAGGTGCAGCGGGTTGACCGGACCGGTCCGCCGCGTCGCGACGTTGCCGAGCGCCCAGCCCAGCGCGCCGCACAGCACGAGCACCACGGGCAGCAGCGCCGCGGTCTGCGCCCGGTGCACCGCGATGACCCCGAGGGCGACGACGGCGACCGAGACGCCGACGACCTGCCGGGCGCTCAGGCGCTCGCGGAGCAGGACACCGGCGAGCACGACCGTGAACGGCGCCGACGCCTGGATGACGAGCGACGCGAGGCCCGTGGGCATCCCGGCCGCCATGCCGAGGTACAGGAACGCGAACTGCAGCACGCCGAGGGTCGACCCCACGAGGACGATCCACCGGAACCGCACCTTCGGCCGCGGGACGAACAGCACCGTCGGGACGGCGAGCAGCGTGAACCGCACGGCCGCGAGCAGGAACGGCGGCCAGTGGTCGAGCGCGATCGCGGTGGCCGGGAAGTTCAGCCCCCACGCGATGGCGACGACCAGGGCGAGGACACGGTCACGGATGAGCACCCGTCGATCGTCCCGCACCCGAAGCGGTAGCACCAGCGAACGGATCGACAGCGTCGTTGTAGGGTCCCTGCATGGTCGACTTCGACATCGCCCTGCTGCCGGTCCTCCGGGAACTCGCCGAGCGGGGCAGCGTCACCGCCGTCGCCGCGGCCACCCACCGCACGCCGAGCGCGGTCTCGCAGCAGCTCCGGACGCTGCAGCGGCAGGCGGGCGTGCCGCTCGTCGAACGGGTCGGCCGCGGGGTCCGCCTGACCGAGCACGGCCGGGCGCTCGCGGGCATGGCGACCGGCGTCGCGACGGCCCTCGCGACCGTCGAGGCATCGTGGGCGGAGCACCTCGCGGGCGTCACCGGCACGGTCGACCTCGCCGTGTTCCCCTCGGCCGCGGAGCTGCTGCTCCCCGGGCTCCTGACGCGCGTCCGGGAGCACCCGGGCATCGTGCTCGCGCTGTCCGACGTCGACGTCAGCGAGGGCGAGTTCGCCCCGCTCACCGCCGACCACGACGTCGTGATCGGGCACCGGCCGGACGGCGCCCGACGCCCGGACGGCAGTGCGGTCGAGACGATCGCGCTGCTCCGCGAGCCGCTCGACGTCGCCCTGCCGCTCGACCACCCGCTCGCCGGACGGGAGCGCGTGCGGATCGAGGAGGTCGTCGGCGAGACCTGGATCGGCGTGCCCGAGGGCTACCCGATCGACCGGGTGCTCACCGCGACGGCGGGCGCGACCGACACCCCGCCGGACGTCGGCTTCCGCACGATCCACCTGCCCGTGATCGAGAACCTCGTCGCGGCCGGGCACGGCGTCGCCCTCGTGCCGCGGTACACCTCGCGCACCCGGGCCGCCGGTCGCTTCCACCTGGCGGAGCTCGCCGAGGTGCGTGCCGGCCGGCGCATCGAGGCGCTCGTGCGGCCGGACCGTGCGGTCCGGCCCGCGGTCCGGACCGTCCTGGAGGCGCTGGTCGCCGAGGCGCGCGCGGTCACCGCCTGAGACGGTGCGGTCCGCGGCGGACCGGCACCGCCCACGGCGGCGCGGTCAGCGCCGGAGCCGCACCGCGCCTCCCGGCGGTCACACCGTCCGAGACGGTGCGGTCCGCGCCGGACCGGCACCGCGCCTCCCGTTCCGACCCGATCCGGAACGGAACGCGACGGGCCGGACCCGACACGACCGGTCTCAGACGTCCAGGTGGTCGACCAGCTCGTCCGCCAGCCCCGTGTACGTCGCCGGGGTGAGCGCCGTCAGGCGCGCCTTCGCCCCGGACGAGATGTCGAGCCCGTTCACGAACGCCACGAGCTCCTCCTGCCCGATGCGCTTGCCGCGCGTGAGCTCCTTGAGCATCGCGTACGGGTCCTCGATGTTCGACTGCCCGGCGGTGACCTCGGCGCGGATCACGGTCTGGACCGCCTCGCCCAGGACCTCCCAGTTGCGGTCGAGGTCCTCGGCCAGCCGGGTCTCGTTCACGGCGATCTCGCCGAGCCCGCGGCGCAGGTTGTCGAGCGCGAGCAGCGAGTGCGCGAACGCGACCCCGATGTTCCGCTGCGTCGTCGAGTCGGTCAGGTCGCGCTGCAGGCGGGAGGTGACGAGGGTCTCGGACAGCGTCGAGAACAACGCCGACGAGATCTCGAGGTTCGCCTCGGCGTTCTCGAACCGGATCGGGTTGATCTTGTGCGGCATCGTCGACGAGCCCGTGGCGCCGGCCACCGGGATCTGCGTGAAGTACCCCATCGAGATGTAGGTCCACACGTCGGTCGCGAGGTTGTGCAGGATGCGGTTGGCGTGCCGGACCCGGTCGTACAGCTCGGCCTGCCAGTCGTGCGACTCGATCTGCGTCGTCAGCGGGTTCCACGTCAGGCCCAGGCCCTCGACGAACTCCTTCGACAGCGCGGGCCAGTCGGCCTCGGGGTCCGCCGCGAGGTGCGCCGAGAAGGTGCCGGTCGCGCCGGAGAACTTGCCGAGGTACTCGCTCGCCTCGACCTGTGCGAGCACGCGCTCGAGGCGGTAGACGACCACCGCGAGCTCCTTGCCGAGCGTCGTCGGTGTGGCCGGCTGCCCGTGCGTGTGCGACAGCATCGGCACCTCGCGCAGCGACGTGGCGAGCTCCCGGAGCCGGGCGACGACGCCGCGGTACGCGGGGAGCCAGACCTTCTCGACGGTGTCGCGCACGGTGAGCGCGTAGGACAGGTTGTTGACGTCCTCGCTCGTGCACGCGAAGTGGGTGAGCTCGGCGATCGCGTCGAGCCCGAGCTCGGACAGACGACGGCGGACGAAGTACTCGACGGCCTTGACGTCGTGGCGCGTGGTGGCCTCGATCTCGGCCAGCTCGGCGATCTGCTCGCTGCCGAAGGTCTCCACGACGCGGCGCAGTGCGGCCTTGTCGTCGACGCTGAGCGGCGAGGTGGTGAACATCGCGTGGTCGGTCAGGAAGACCAGCCACTCGACCTCGACCACGATGCGCGCCCGGTTGAGGCCGGCCTCGGAGAGGTGCTCACCCACCGTGTGCACGACCGGGTAGTACCGCCCGTCGAGCGGGCTGATCGGCTGCGGGGGAAGGGGGGTCATGGGGCTCCCTGACGGACGGCCGGCTCGAGTTGGCGGAAGAGCGCCCGGCAGGCCCGTTCGACGGTCGAGAGCACTCGGTCGAACTCGTGCCGGTCCGCGTAGTACGGGTCCGGCACGTCGGCCTGCTGGGGCCAGGCGTCGTCGTACCGCAACAGGAGCGTCACCTTGGCGGCGTCGTCCATGGTCGGTGCCCACGAGCGCAGGACGCGTTCGTGGGAGCGGTCGAGTGCGACCACCAGGTCGAGGTCCGGGAACCGGTCCGGGTCGAACTGGCGGGCGCGATGCCTGCTGCCATCGTATCCGCGCGCTGCGAGGGCCGCGATCGTGCGCTCGTCGGCGGGTTCGCCGACGTGCCAGTCGCCGGTCCCGGCGGACTCCACCTGGAAGCGGTCGGCCAGGCCGGCGTCGGCGGCGATCTGCGCGAACACGATCCCCGCCATGGGAGACCGGCAGATGTTGCCGCTGCAGACGAACGAGACGCGGAACGGGGCGTCGGCGTCCGTGGTCATGTGCTCATCATGGCGGACGGCGGTGCCGTCCGCGACGGTGGTCCGGTCGGGAGGCGCGGCGTGGGCCGTCGGGACCGCCGTCGCCGCGTGGGTGGTCGCGTCGGCGCGGGGCGCACGCGGGGTCGGCTCGGCCGGGTCCGTCACCGACGGCGGCGGTCGAGCACCGGCCGGACGAACAGCCCGATCAGCCACGAGAACACGGCGAGCACGAACGCGCCCACGATGCCCCAGCCGAACGACTCGACCTGCAGGCCGAAGCCGATCACGTCCGAGATGCCCGCGACGATGAGCAGGAGCACCGCGTTCACGACGAGCGAGATCAGCCCGAGGGTGAGGACGTAGAGGGGGAAGGCCACGACCCGGATGACGGTCCCGACGACGGCGTTCACCAGGCCGAAGACGAACGCGACGAGCAGGAACGTCAGCACGACGGCGGTGGTGTCGCCGGTGCCGAACGGGTCCACGGTGACGCCGCTCACGAGCAGGGTGGTGAGCCAGAGCGCGACGGCGTTGACGACGAGGCGGACGAGGAATCGCATGCCGCCATGATGCCCGCGGTTCCCTCGGGGAGGCTCCGTGGCATCGATGTGGCGCCACCTCCCCGCGGTTACGCTGAGTCGGTGACTGACGCGCGCGTGCACATCCGGCGCGCGTCCACGGGCACTGCATCGCGGTCCTCCACGCCGTTACGCTGGCTGCGTGACTGACGCGCGCGTGCACATCAGACCCGAGATCGCGGTCCTCCCCGCCTACAAGCAGGGCCGCCAGGCCGCTGCCGACGCCTACAAGCTCTCGAGCAACGAGAACCCGTTCCCGCCGCTCCCCGGTGTCGTCGAGGCGGTGCACGCGCAGACTGCGTTCAACCGCTACCCGGACGCGACCGCGCTCGCCGTGCGCACGGTCCTCGCCGACCGGTTCGGCGTCGGCCCGGACGAGGTCCACGTCGCACCCGGCAGCGTCGCGATCCTGCACGAGCTCGCCCGTGCGGTGAGCGGCCCCGGTGACGAGGTCGTCTACGCGTGGCGCTCCTTCGAGGCCTACCCCGGCGTCGTGACCGTCGCGGGCGCCACGAGCGTGCAGGTGCCGAACCGGCCGGACGGCGGCCACGACCTCGACGCGATGGCCGACGCGGTGACCGAGCGCACGCGCATGGTGATCGTCTGCACGCCGAACAACCCGACCGGCCCGGTCGTCACCGACGCCGAGTTCGCGGCGTTCATGGCGCGCGTGCCGGCGTCGGTCCTGGTCGTCCTCGACGAGGCGTACGCCGAGTTCGTCACCGAGCCGACGGCCGTCAGCGGGACGCCGCTGCTCGGGCGGTACCCGAACCTCGTCGTGCTCCGGACCTTCTCGAAGGCGTACGGCCTGGCCGGGCTGCGGGTCGGGTACGCGGTCGGTCCGGTCTACGTGCTCGACGCCGTCCGGGCCTGCGCGATCCCGCTCTCGGTCACCGCGCAGGGGCAGGCCGCGGCGCTCGCGAGCCTCGAACGCGAGGACGAGCTGCTCGGACGCGTGTCGGAACTGGCACGTTCCCGCGACCGCATCGTCGCCGCCCTCCGCGAGCAGGGGTGGCCGGTGCCCGACGCGCAGGGCAACTTCGTGTGGCTCCCGACCGGAGCGCACACCGCCGACGCCGCCGAGCGGTTCGACCGTGCCGGCATCATCGTCCGCGCCTTCGCGGGGGAGGGCATCCGCATCTCGATCGGCGAGCACGAGGCTGTGGAAACGCTCCTCGAAACGGCACGGTCGCTTGTGGCGGACCTCCAAGCAGCCCACTAGTGGCTGGCACTAACCTGGCTCGCATGTCATTCCGCGCCGCGGCACCCGCGACGACCACCGTCCGGATCCTCGACCCCGAGGGCCGGTTCGTGGAGACCAACGAGAACGCCGAGTACGCCGCCGCAGCGCGGGCGATCCCGGACGAGACCCTGCTGGCGATGCACCGCCGGATGGTCCTGACCCGTCGGTTCGACCACGCCGGCCACAACCTGCAGCGCACGGGCCAGCTCGGCCTGTGGGTCCCGAGCCACGGGCAGGAGGCCGCCCAGGTCGGCTCCGTGTTCGCGCTCCGGGCGCAGGACCACGTCTTCCCCTCGTACCGCGAGCACGCCGTCACCACGCACCGCGGTGTCGAGCCGATGGAGATCATCGCGATGTACCGCGGGCAGACCCACGGCGGGTGGGACCCGGACGAGCGCGGCAACACGCACGTCTCCACCCTCGTGATCGGCTCCCAGACGCTGCACGCCACCGGCTACGCCCTCGGGCAGAAGCTCGACGGCGTCGTCGGCACGGGCGACCCCGACGTCGACGCGTGCTCGATCGTGTACTTCGGCGACGGCGCGACGAGCCAGGGCGACGTCAACGAGGCGTTCGTCTTCGCGGCCTCGACGCAGGCCCCGGTCGTGTTCTTCCTGCAGAACAACCACTGGGCGATCTCGGTCCCGGTGTCCACGCAGTCCCCGACGCCGCTCGTCGACCGCCCGCGCGGCTTCGGCATCCCGAGCGTCCTCGTCGACGGCAACGACGTCCTCGCGTCCTACACGGCCTCGGTCGTCGCGACCGAGCACGCCCGCAGCGGTCAGGGCCCCGCGTTCGTCGAGGCCGACACCTACCGCATCGGCGCGCACACGAGCTCGGACGACCCGAGCCGGTACCGCGGTGACGACGAGCTCGAGGAGTGGGTCCGCCGCGACCCGATCGCGCGCTCGGCCGCGTACCTGCGCAGCAAGGGCGTCACCGACGAGCAGCTCGCCGCGTTCGACGAGGAGGGCGAGGACATCGCCGCCGACGTCCGCCGTCGCACGGTGGCACTCACGCCGCCGCCCGTCGACGTCATGTTCCGGAACGTGTACCGCGAGCCGCACCCGCTGGTCGCCGAGCAGCAGGCCTGGCTCGAACGGTACGAGGCCGCCTACGAAGGGGGCTCCCACTGATGAGCACCACCGAGCAGCTCTTCGACTACACGCTGCGCGCCCACCCCGGCGCGGGCGAGGTCCCGAGC
>NZ_MCIG01000010.1 GCF_001705035.1 Curtobacterium sp. UCD-KPL2560
GTCCTACGTTGGGACGTGGCCGCGCAGCCGCGGCCCACCCCACCCGGAGGAACCCCACGACTGCCATGCCCCCAGAAGCACCGGCCACCACCGCCGACGCGTACAAGGCCGCCTTCCGCGGTCACCCTGCCGGTGTCGCGGTCATCACCGCCGAGGGCCCCGACGGACCCACCGGCCTGACCGCCTCGAGCGTCGCGAGCGTGGCGGTCGACCCGCCCGTGCTCGTCTTCTCGCTGTCGACCAAGTCCGGCTCGGCCGGGGTCGTGCTCGGCGCCGACGTCTTCGTCGTGCACCTCGTCGACTCGCTCAGCGTCGGTCTCGCGAAGCGGTTCGCCGCGACCGGGAGCCCGGCCGCCGACGACCCGATGTGGGGCACCCTGCCGTCGGGCGAGCGCTACCTGCCGGGTGCCGCGACGGCCCTGCGCTGCCGCCCGCGGTCGACGACCGAGATCGGCTCGTCCACCGTCGTCGTCGCCGAGGTCCTCGACATCGTCGTCGGCCAGGCGCACGGCGAGCCGCTCGTCTACCACAACCGGGAGTTCCACTCCCTCTCCGAACGTTCCCGGCTCTCCTGAGCCGCGGAGCCCACACCGCCAACCCCAGATCGAAAGGACCTCGCAATGGCTGAGTACACCCTGCCCGAGCTGCCGTACGACTACGCCGCCCTCGAGCCGCACATCAGCGGCAAGATCATGCAGCTGCACCACGACAAGCACCACCAGGCCTACGTGACCGGTGCGAACACCGCGCTGCAGCAGCTCGGCGAGGCGCGCGAGTCCGGCAACTTCGGCGCGATCAACAAGCTCGAGAAGGACCTCGCCTTCCACCTCGGCGGCCACGTCAACCACTCGATCTTCTGGACCAACCTCGGCCCGGACACGAAGGTCCCGGAGGGCGAGCTCGCCGCCGCGATCGACGAGTTCTTCGGCTCCTTCGAGCAGTTCCAGGCCCAGTTCGCCGCCGTCGCGAACGGCATCCAGGGCTCCGGCTGGTCCGTCCTCGCCTGGGACCAGGTCGGCCAGAAGCTCGTCACGTTCCAGCTGTTCGACCAGCAGGCCAACGTGCCGCTCGGCGTCGTCCCGATCTTCATGCTCGACATGTGGGAGCACGCGTTCTACCTCGACTACCTCAACGTCAAGGCGGACTACGTCAAGGCCGTGTGGAACATCGTCGACTGGGAGAACGTCGCGGCGCGCTTCGCCAACGCGAAGTCGCAGTCGTTCGTCACGCTCTGACGTGACCCGGCGGGTCGCCTCGGGTGACCCACCACGGACGGGAGGCGCGGTGCCGGCTGGCACCGCGCCTCCCGTCCGTCGTCGTGGCGCGTGACGACCGCGACCCGGGTGCACTGACCGGGTCGCGTTCCGTCAGGCCGGCCGGGCCCTGCCCGCGCGGAGCGGCCGGGTCAGGCCGCCGTCAGGCGGGCGCCGGCCGTGACGTCGCGCGCGAGCGCGCGCAGTGCGGCGTCGACGTCGGTGTGCTCGGGGTCGACCAGCGCACCCCACTGGGCTCCGCGAGCCGCCTCGACCAGCGCGCGTGCGGTGCGTTCGGCCTCGTCCGGGCAGCGGCCGTGCGCCCGGCACCAGGCCGCGAGCTCGTCGACGCGACGGCGGTGGCAGCGCGACTCGTGGTCCCGGCCGTCCAGCGACTCGACACTGCCGAGCTCGAAGGTCAGGCGAGCGGCGAGGGCCCGCTCGCGGACGTCGAGGCCGCCGAACACGGCGACGAGGTGGTCGGCGAGGGCGTCGGCGTCGGCGCAGGGCTCGAGCGTGCGGGCCTCGACGTCGGCGGACAGGTGCTCGACGACGGCCTGGACGAGGGCCTCGCGCGACCCGAAGTGGTACACGATCGGGTACGCGCTCGTGCCGAGGACCCGCCCGAGGCTGCGGACCGAGACGTCCTCGAGCTTGGTGTCCAGGAGGTGTCGGGCGACCTTCTCGATGATCGCGGGCTTGAGCGTCGGGTCGGGCTTCCTGGGCATGGGGTCTCCGGAGGTCACGGCAGCGGATGCCCGACGGCGAGTGCGAGCATCTGAAATGTTACACGGCTCTGCCGGGGATCCGCTCCGCGCTCAGGACTCGGCGGGCTCGGCGGTGACCGTGAAGGTCTGCACGAGCCCGTCCGACGGGGGTGCCAGGGCGACGTCGACCCGCAGCCGTCCGGCGGTCCCGGGCAACCACCAGCGCAGGGACGACGGGGTCGCCGCGTGCTCGTGGACCGCGTCCGCGTGGAGGTCCGCGCCGACCCGGGCGACCGCCTCGGCCACGCGCCGACGGCGCTGCTCCCACGGCAGGTCCATCGGGACGTTCGGTGCGCACAGCTGCGCGGCGAGGACGTCGCCCCGTGCGGCCGCGTCGGCGTCGGCGGCCTGCCAGGTCCCGAGCACCTCGGTGACTCCGACCTGCGCCGCGCGGACGGCGGCGCGGGTGCGCTCGACGCCCGGCACGCGGCCGAGCGGTGCACCGGTGGGCGGCGCGGCGGTGTCGGACGCTGCGGCACGACGGCGGGCGTCGGCGAGCAGCAGGTCGAGGGCGCGCTCGGCCGGTGCGGACACCTTGGCGCGCGTGGCGTTCTCGAAGGCCACGACACCGAGTCCGGTCTCGGTGGACCACCGCACGTGCGCGGAGAACCCCGGGTAGCCGCCCGAGTGCGAGACGAGCTCCCCGGACTCCGCGTCCTGCTCCACGAACAGGCCGAAGCCGTACGCCGTCGCCCGGGTCGAGGACGGCACGACGCTCGGCGGCACGACCCGTGCGGCCTGCTGCGCGAGCCGTCGGTCGGCGGGGGAGAGCGGTCCCGGTTCGGGCTCGGTCGTCCACGCGGACGCGAGGTGCCGGGCCCAGCGCGCGAGGTCGCCGACGGTCGAGAACAGGCCGCCGATCGCCGAGAACGCACCCGGGCCGGTCATCGGCTGTGGGGTCCAGGAGCCGTCGTCGTCCCGGAACCCCGTGACGACGTACCCGCGCGCGTCCTCGGTGCGGAACACCGTGTCGTCGAGGCCGAGCGGGCCGAGCACCCGCTCGTGCGCCGCCCGCGTGAAGGACGTGCCCGCGACCGCGGCGACGGCACGTCCGAGCAGGGCGTAGCCGGTGTTCGAGTACGCGAACCGGGTGCCGGGCACGGAGTCGAAGAGCAGACCGCCGCGGAGCACCCGGTCGAGGTCGTCGTCGGTGATCGCCTCCTGCCGGTCTGCCCACGGGTCGTCGGTCGGCAGCCCGCCGGACATCGTCAGGAGCATCCGGAGCGTCGGCACCGGCGCGTCGTCGGACGGCAGCTCCACCGCTGCGAACGCGGGCACGAGGTCGGTGATCGGCGTGTCGAGGGTCACCCGGCCCTCCGCCACGAGGGTGAGCAGGGTCGCGGCGGTGATGCTCTTGGTGCAGGACGCGATCCGGTAGACCGTGTCGGCGTCGGGTGACCGGCCGTCACCCCGGTCGCCGTGGCCGCCCGAGGCGACGAGGCCGGTGCGGTCGAACACGCCCCACACGCTGCTCGGGGCGGTGCGTGCGGCGACCCTCTCGCGGAACAGCGCGTCGACCTGCCCGAGGACGTCGTCCGACGGGCTCATGCCCGGCGCATCTCGGCGTAGGCGTCGAGGGCGCGCTGCCGACTCGCCTTGAGGTCGACCATGGGCTCGGGGCGGTCCTCGTCGGCCGGGACCCAGCGCCGCACGTACTCGCGGTGCGGGTCGAAGCGTTCGAGCTGTCGGTCCGGGTTGAAGATGCGGAAGTACGGCGCCGCGTCGAAGCCCGAGCCCGCGACCCACTGCCAGTTCGCGGCGTTGTTCGCCGGGTCGGCGTCGACCAGGGTGTCCCAGAACCACTGCTCGCCGATGCGCCAGTCGACGAGCAGGTTCTTCACCAGGAAGCTCGCCGTGGCCAGTCGGACGCGGTTGTGCATGGCCCCGGAGTGCCAGAGCTCGCGCATGCCGGCGTCGACGAGGTCGATGCCGGTGCGGCCGTACCGCCACCGGTCGAGTTCGTCGTCGTCCACGTCGCGCCACGGGAAGGCGTCGAACTCGCGGCGGACGTTCACCGTCGCGATGTCGTCGCAGTGGAAGTACTCGTTCCAGTTGAACTCGCGCCACGCGAGCTGCCGCAGGAAGGCCGGGGCCTGTCGACGCTGCTCGGGTTCGAGCTCGCCGTGCAGGCGGTGCCAGACCTGGTACGGGCTGACCTCGCCCCAGCGGAGGTGCGGGGACAGGTCGCTCGTCGCGGCCATCGCCGGTTCGTCGCGCTGGTCGTAGTCCTCGAGCGACTCGTGCACGAAGTGCTCGAGCCTGCGGTGCGCACCGGTCTCGCCCGGCTCCCACGCGTCGCGGAGACCGCCGGCCCAGTCGGGGGCGGTCGGCAGCAGCCCCCAGTCGTCCAGGTCGTCGCTCGCCACGTCGGCGGGCGCTGGCAGGTCGCGGGGCTTCGGCAGCGGGTGCCGCGGCTCGGGCATGGCCTGGGCGGCCCGCCAGAACGGCGTGAACACCTTGAACGCCTCGCCCTGCCCGGTGAGCACCGTCCACGGCTCCCAGAGCAGGTTCGCCGCGAAGCTGTGGGCCTCGGTGCCGGCGTCGGTCAGGGCGGTCTTGATGCCGGCGTCCAGGTCGCGCTCGACCCGGCCGTAGCGGCGGTTCCAGTAGACGGCGTCGGCGTCGGCGTCGGCGACCAGGCGGGGGACGACCTCGGCCGCACTGCCGCGCCGCAGCACGAGACGCGACCCGCGTGCCCGGAGGTCGGCGTCGAGGGCGCCGAGGGACTGGTGCAGCCACCACCGGCTGGCGGCACCGATCGGGCGGATGCCGGGGGAGTCCTCGTCGAGGACGACCACCACGGTCACGGGGCCGCCGTGGTCGATCGCGGCGCGGAGCGCGGGGTTGTCGGCGAGGCGCAGGTCCTCGCGCAGCCAGACGAGCGCGCCGCTCATGCGACGACCGCGTCCGCCGTGGGACGGGTGCGACGGGCCGGTCGGTCACCGGCGGCGACACGGAGCTTCGTGCACAGCTCGGTGAGCGTCCGGAGCTCGTCGTCGTCGAGACCGGCGCCGACCTGGTCGGCGATGGTCTGCGCGTGCTGCACGGCCACCGAGCGGTAGACGTCGAACCCGTGCGCGGTCAGGGCGACGATGACCCCGCGGGCGTCGGACGGGTCCGGCTGCTTCTCGACGATGCCGCGAGCAGCCAGGCGTTCCACGAGGCGGCTGACGCTCGGCTGGGTGAGGAGCAGGTGCCCGGTGAGTTCGCGCATGCGGCAGCGGCGCTCGGGCTGGGTCGACAGGTTGAAGCACACGTCGTACTCGTTGAACGAGATCTCCCCGCCGGGGAAGTCGGCGTTGAGCGCACGCATCACCGTCACCTGCGCCCGGAACAGTGCTTCCCAGGCCGCGACGGCTGTCGCCTTGTCGCTGCGGCGTGACTCGTCCACGATCGCGTTCCCTCCGGTCCAACGGTCGTTCCACACTACCGAGGGGCGGGGACACGACACCCGGCTCGGCGCGGCGACGGGGGACAGGACCCGCGGGGACCGGAGCGGGACGCGAGCACGGGCACGACCGCGCGGCGGGGGCCGGGGCGTGACGGGACGACCGGCACGCGACGGGGCGGCCCGGGCCGTGACGGGGACCCCGGGACGTGACGAGGGCCGGTCGCCTTCTGAGCGACCGGCCCTCTCCCTTGCACCAAGAGTGTCCTGCAATCACATTCCACAGGCCGTGCCACAGCAAACACTGCCTGCGGAACCGACTGTATAACGCTGCGGTAACGGCGCGCCAGCCTTCGTGGCGGTCGTTCGCTGCGAGTTCACCGGGAGCGGCCCGTACGGACCATCAGCGCCCGGCCGCGTGCCGCCCACGGACCGTCGCCGAGCACGGCGGCGCACCGCGGGCAGCGATCGAGCGCGTCGGAGGTCGGCGGCTCAGAACAGGTCGGGGGACGGGGTGGAGGCGTAGCGCACCGCGACGTCCGCGTGCCGGTCGAAGCGGTAGCCCACGCCGCGAACGGTGCGGACGATCTCCTCGAAGGCGCCGAGCTTGGACCGGAGGCGTCGCACGTGCACGTCGATCGTGCGCTCGTTCGGCGTCTCGTCCTCGTCGTCCGACCACAGGCCCTCGATGATCGCGGCCCGGTCGACGGTCTGGCCCTCGCGCAGGACGAGGAACTGCAGGAGCTCGAACTCCTTGTACGTCAGCGGAGCGGCCTCGCCGTCGAGCGTGACGCGCTTGCGGGAGATGTCGATGACGACGCCCGTCTCCTCGGGCTCCGGCTCGACGGCCTGCTTGCGCGCGGCCACCGCGGACCGGTCCTGGAGCGCGAGGCGGACCACGTCGACGTCGCGGCCGCCGCTGCCCTCGGCGGCCACGGCCACCGCGGCGTACGTCTGCGCGGACGGCACGAGCTGCGCGGTCAGGGCCTTGAGCTGCTCGACCACGGCGGCGAGCGTCGTGCCGGCTGCGGCGGCGGCCGCCTCGTCGATGCCGACGTACAGCGCGAAGCCACGTGCCTCGGTCCCCTCGGGCAGGGCCCGGTTCCGCTGCGGTGCGACGACGGGGCTGGTGGGCACGGCGCTCGGTGCGGGCGGCGCGGCCGGCGTGCGGCGTGCGCGGATCGGCGTCACGGTGCCGAGGTCGGTCGCGGCCGGGGCTGCGGTGCGGAGGACGGTGCGGGGCTGGGTGAGCGTGAGCGACATGGTGGTTCTTCCCTGCGGGAGCTGCGCGGCGGTGCTGCGCGGCGGTGCGGATGCGTCGGTCCGGGTGCGGCTGGTCGCCGCGGTGCCCTGCGGTCCGGACGGGACCGGGGCACACCGGGAGTACGGGGACGGACCGACGTCGAGGATGGCTGTGGTCGGAGGACCGACGGCGTCGTCGAGGTGGTCGTCACCCGGGGATCACGCGCTCGCGACCGGGGTGGCGTCGCGGGGGATCCGGCTGGAACGGGTACCGATCAGGCACACATTCGACAACGCATGACCACCGTCGTCGGCATCATCGTGCCGACGGTCCCCTGTGCCTCTGGGAGGACGCGGGTGGACGGGTTCGCAGTCATGGGATGAGTATCGGCGGTATACCAACACGCTGTCAACCGTCCGCACGGACGGTGGGTGGGAGTGGACAGGGCCCCGTCCCGCAGGGCGGGAGGCGCGGGTGCGGCCCGCAGGGCGGGTCCGGACGGTGCGCGGACGGCCGGGAGGCGCAGGTACGGCCCGCACGGCGGGTCCGGACGGCGGGCGGACCGCCGGGAGGCGCGGGTGCGGTCCGCAGGGTCGGTCCGGACGCGCGCGGACGACGCAGGGCGCGTGGCGGACCGGCACCGCGCCTCCCGTCCGCCGCCACCGGGACCGCCGCCTGCGACACGGTGGGGGAGACGACGAACGCCCCGCGGCGTGCCGCGGGGCGTTCGTCCGGAACGGGCCGGGTGGTTACTCGGCGAGCCCGTAGAGGCGGTCACCGGCGTCGCCGAGGCCCGGCACGATGTAGCCGTTCTCGTCGAGCTTCTCGTCGAGCGCCCCGAGGACGATCGACACGTTGCGGTCGCCGACGGCCTGCTCGACGGCCGCGAGGCCCTCGGGCGCTCCGAGGATGCACACGCAGGTGACCTCTTCCGCGCCGCGTGCGAACAGGAAGTCGATCGCCGCGGCGAGGGTGCCGCCGGTCGCGAGCATCGGGTCGAGGACGAAGCACTGCCGGCCGGACAGGTCGTCGGGCAGGCGCTCGGCGTAGGTCTGCGGCTCGAGGGTGTCCTCGTTCCGGGCCATGCCGAGGAAGCCGACCTCGGCGGTCGGGACGAGCTTGACCATGCCCTCGAGCATGCCGAGCCCGGCGCGCAGGATCGGGACGACGAGCGGGCGGGGCTTCGCGATCGCGACGCCCATGGTGTGGGCGACCGGGGTGTCGATCGGGGTCGCGGTGACCCGGACGTTCCGCGTGGCCTCGTAGGCGAGGAGCGTGACGAGCTCCTCGGTGAGCGCGCGGAAGGTGGGGGAGGGTGTGGTCCGGTCGCGGAGCACCGAGAGCTTGTGGGTGATGAGCGGGTGGTCGGCGACGTGGACTCGCATGGTGTCGAGCGTACCGTGCCGATGGGGCAGGATCGACGCGTGGAAGACCCTGCCGCTCGTCCCTGGCTCGACGCGATGGACCGTGCACTCGACGAGGCGCGCGCGTGCCTGGCGACCGGCGACGTGCCCGTGGGCGCCGTCGTGCTCGACGCGGCTGGGCGGGTGGTCGCCACCGGCCGGAACGAACGCGAGGCGCGGCAGGACCCGACCGCGCACGCCGAGGTGCTCGCGCTCCGTGCAGCAGCGGCGGCGACGGGGGACTGGCACCTCGAGGAGCACACCCTCGTCGTGACGCTCGAGCCGTGCCCGATGTGCGCGGGAGCGGTCCTCGCCGCCCGGGTGCCGCGGGTCGTGTTCGGCGCCTGGGACCCGAAGGCGGGGGCGAGCGGGAGCGTCTACGACATCGCCCGCGACCGTCGGCTGCCGCACCGGTCCGAGGTGGTCGGCGGTGTCCGCGAACAGGCGTGCGCCGCGCTGCTCGACACGTTCTTCCGCGAGCGGCGCTGACCGCCGCGAGCGGCGCCGACCGCCGCGCGCGACGCTGACCGCCGCGGACCGCCCGGCGTCAGTCCGCCGCGCGGATGACGATCGCCTCGGTCGGCGGACGCGGTCCGGTGCGCTGCACGTCCGGCTCGACGTAGATCACCCGGGCAGCGGGGACGGCGGTGCGGATGCGCTGCTCGACCGCGTCGATGCCGGCGGCGACGTCACCGAGCCGTCGGTCGCCGTCGACGGCGACCTTCATGCCGACCATCAGCTCGTCCGGGCCCAGGTACAGGGTCTTCAGGTGCACGATCGCGTCGACCTCGGGGCCGTCGAGCACCGCGGCCCGGATCCGCTCGACGTCGCCGGGCGTCGCTCCCTCGCCGACGAGCAGGCTCTTCGTCTCCACGCCGAGCACGAGGGCGACCGCGATGAGCAGCAGCGCGATGAGGATCGTCGCGACCGCGTCGAACACCCCGTTGCCGGTCACGGCCGTCAGCCCGACGCCGAGCAGTGCGAACACCAGGCCGGTCAGGGCGGCGGTGTCCTCGAGGAGCACGACCGGGAGCTCGGGCGCCTTCGCCCGGCGCACGAACTGCACCCACGACTGCGTGCCCTTGTGCGGCCGGGACTCGCGGACGGCGGTGCGGAGCGAGAAGCCCTCGAGCCCGACCGCGACGACGAGCACCGCGACCGGCAGCCACCAGTTCTCGAGCGGGTGCGGGTCGCGGAGCTTGTCGATGCCCTCGAGGAGCGAGAACACACCGCCCACGCTGAACAGCACGATCGAGACGACGAAGGCCGACACGTAGCGCTCGCGGCCGTGGCCGAACGGGTGCTCCTGGTCGGCCGCCGCGCGCGCCCGGCGTCCGCCGAGGAGCAGCAGCAGCTGGTTGCCGGAGTCGGCGAGCGAGTGCACGCCCTCCGCCAGCATCGCCGCCGACCCGCTGATCGCCGCGGCGACGAACTTGACGACCGCGATGCCGACGTTCGCACCGAGTGCGGCGAGGACCGCGCGGTTGCCTCCGGAAGCGCTCACAGTGACCCCTGTTCTCGTGACCTGGTGCCCGATCCTAGGCGTGGGCCGTCGGTAGGGTCGGGAGCATGACGATCGAACTGCCCCGCACCGCCATGCTCGGCGTCGGCTCCATGTCCGGCGCGGTCCTCGACGGCCTCCTCGCGGCGGGGCTCGACCCCACGACGGTCGTGCTGACCACCCGGTCCGAGGCGTCCGCCGCCGCGCACCGGGAGCGCGGGCTCGCCGCGACGGCCACCGAGACGGACGCCGACGCGAACCGGGCCGCCGTCCGCGGGGCCGGGCTCGTCGTGCTCGGCGTGAAGCCGTACGCGATCGCCGACCTGCTCGACGAGGTCGCCGCGTCGCTCAGTCCGGGCACGGTCGTGGTGAGCGTCGCGGTCGGCACCACCCTCGCCGCGATGGAGGCCCGCGTGCCCGCCGGGGTCCGGGTCGTCCGGGCGCTGCCGAACACGCCGATCGGGGTCGGTCACGGCGTCACCGGCATCAGCGCGGGCGCGTCCGGCGACGAGGACGCGATCGCGCTCGCCTCGGCCGTCTTCGCCGCGTCCGGACGGGTCATCCGCGTTCCCGAGGACCAGCTCGACGCGCTCTCCGCGGTCTCCGGCTCCGGGCCGGCGTACGTGTTCCTGCTCGTCGAGCAGTGGCAGCGTGCCGCCGAGGCGCTCGGCTTCGACCACGACCAGGCCGCGACGATGGTCCAGGGCACGCTCCGCGGTGCGGTCGAGCTGCTCGCCGCCTCCGGTCGCGAGCCGGCCGACCTGCGCCGCGCGGTCACCAGCCCGAAGGGCACCACCGAGCGCGCGGTCGCCGTGCTCGAGGAGGCCGACCTGGCCGGGACGCTCGAGCGGGCGTCGCGCGCCGCGATCGCGCGTGCCGAGGAGATCGCCCGCTCCTGACGCGGCGCTGCCGCGCACCGTGCGGGCGTGCCCGCCGTCGTCGACGCGGGCGCCGGTCCGGGACGGGGCGCGGGACGGACGGGAGGCCCGTGGCGGGCCCGCCACGGGCCTCCCGTCCGTCCTGGGCTACTCCAGGGCGGCGAAGCGCTCCAGGTCGGTCTCGGTGCCGGAGACGATGATGACGTCGTCCTCGCCGATGACGCTGTCCGGGGTCGCCGGGACGAAGGCCTTGCCGGGCGTCTTGATGCCGAGGACGGTCAGACCGTGCCGCGTGCGGATCACCGTCGTCGCGAGGTCCTTGCCGCGGACCGCGCGCGGCGGGTGCATCTTGACCACCGCGAAGTCGTCGTCGAACTCGATGAAGTCGAGCATCCGACCGGACACCAGGTGGGCGGTACGCTCGCCGGCCTCGCGCTCCGGGTAGACGACGTGGTTCGCGCCGATCCGGGACAGGATCGTGCCGTGCGACCGGCTGACCGCCTTCGCCCAGATCTGCGGGATGCCGAGGTCGACGAGGTTCGACGTGATGAGCACGCTCGACTCGAGGTGCGAGCCGACCGCGACGACGGCGATCGCGAAGTCCTGCGCGCCGATCTGGCGGAGGGCGTCGATGTCGGTGGCGTCGGCCTGGACCGCGTGCGTGACGCGGTCGGACCACTTCTGCACCAGTCCCGGGTCGGTGTCCACGACGAGGACCTCGCGGTCCTGGCGCTCGAGCTGCCCCGCGGTCGCGGCGCCGAAGCGGCCGAGGCCGAGGACGAGGACCGGTGCGTCGTGGCTGACGGCACCGGTGGCGGGGTGCGGGGTACGGCGGTCGGCGCGTGCTGCGCGGCGGTCAGCCAACGATGGGCCTCTCCTCGGGACGACGGAACAGCTGTCGGCTCTGGCTGGCGGCCAGGGCGGCGGCGATCGTCACTGTACCGACCCGGCCCAGGAACATGGTGGCGGCGAGGACGTACTTGCCGGACTCGGGCAGTTCGCCGGAGATCCCGGAGGACAGCCCGCACGTGGCGAACGCCGAGATCACCTCGAACAGCACGCGGTCGAGCGAGTCCCCTGTGATCTGCAGCAGCACGACCGTGGCGACGGCGACGATCGTCGCACCCCAGAGCACGACGGCGACGGCGACGCGGAGCACGTCGGAGGGGATGCGTCGGCCGAACGCCTCCATGCTCCGGCGTCCGCGCGCCTCGGCCACGGCCGCGAGGAAGAGCACGGCCAGGGTCGTGACCTTGATGCCGCCCGCGGTCGACGCGGACCCGCCGCCGATGAACATGAGCATGTCGGTGACCAGGAGGCTCGCACCGTGCATCTGCTCGACGTCGATCGTGGCGAAGCCCCCGGACCGGGTCATGGTCGAGAAGAACAGCGCCTGGAACGCGGTGTGGCCGGCGCCCTCGCTGCCCAACGTGCGCGGGTTCGACGCCTCGAGCGCGGTGTAGACGATCGCGCCGAGCAGGAGCAGGACCGCGCTCGTGGTCAGGGTGAGCTTGACGTGGATGGGCCAGCGGCGCGGGGTCCGCAGCTGCTTCGTGAGGGTGCGGATCACCGGGAAGCCGATCGACCCGAGGACCACGGCCAGCATCAGGAGCGACAGGAACCAGTAGTCGTGGGTGAACGGCGCGAGGCCGTCGGCGTTCGGCGCGAAGCCCGTGTTCGTGAACGCCATCGCGGAGTAGTAGAACGCGTCGCCGACCGCGGTCCAGAACGGGTAGCCGGCGACGAGCACCGACGGCAGCAGGAGCAGGCCGACCGCGACCTCGATGGTCAGGGTGCTCACCGCGACGGTGAGCAGCAGCGTGCCGACCTCGCCGAGCCGCACGGCCTGGCCCTCGGGCACCGCGCCGTGGTGCGTGCGCAGCGGGTTCGAGTCCCCGGCCGCGATGAGCTTGGCGCGCAGCCCGAGCCGGCGCGTGACGACCAGTCCGAGGATCGAGGCGAAGGTCAGGACGCCGACCGCGCCGATCTGGGTGCCGATCACCACGAGGGTCTTGCCGAACACCGACCAGTGCGTCGCCATGTCGACCGTCGACAGCCCCGTGACGCAGACCACCGACGCGGCCGTGAACAGGGCGTCCGAGAAGTGCGTCGTGGTGCCGTCAGCCGCCGCGACCGGGGTCATGAACAGGAACGTGAACAGGAACACCAGCGCGATGAACACCAGGATCGCCAGCCGCGAGGGCGACGACCGCAGGACGGCCGCGAACCGGTTCGCCTGGGCCCGTGACGCGCTCACGTGCGGCGTCAGCGGCTCGTGCCGGTCGAGCATGCGTGCGTCTCCCGGGGAACAGGGGCGAGGACAGCGGCCATGGTACATGCGCTCAGGCCCGGATAGCCTTGCCGCCATGGCCGACATCTTCACCGTCGTGGCGGACCCGACCCGCCGCGAGCTGCTCGGCGCGCTGCTGGCCGCGTACGGCGCGGACGCCACCGGCGGGGAGCTCAGCGTCGGACAGCTCGTCGCGAAGCTCGGCGTGAGCCAGCCGACCGTGTCGAAGCACCTCCGCGTACTGCGCGACAACGGCCTGGTGTCCACCCGCGAGGAGGGCCAGCACCGCTTCTACCGCCTCGACCCGGAGCCGCTCGTGCGCCTCGAGGAGTGGGTGCTGCCGTTCACCGGGGCCGTGGACGCCGACGGGACCCCGGCGACGACCGCGTGGACGCTCGACGGGCAGCCGGTCTCGGTCCGACGCAGTGCGGGTGCCGGCAAGGCCACCGTCGAGGTCGGCACCGAGCTCGGGCGCGTGATGGCCGAGGCGTCGTACCGGGCCACGGCCGCGTTCTCCGGCGCGCAGCAGGGCTGGGAGCGCGTCGTCGAGAGCAGTCGGAAGCGGTTCACGCGACGCGGCGAGGACGACTGACCCGACGGTCTGGACGCGACCTCCGTGGTTCCTGGACACGGCGACCCGCGGAGCCCTACAGTTGCGGTGACCACACAGGTCACACCAACCCCGTGCACCGCACGGGTCACCCGAAGGCGGACCATGACCGGCAGTTTCGACGACGTGCGCTTCCTCACCGTCGCTGAGGTCGCCGAGATGATGCGGGTCTCCAAGATGACCGTCTACCGCATGGTCCACGCCGGCGAGCTCCCGGCGATCCGCTTCGGCCGGTCGTTCCGCGTGCCCGAGGCGGCGGTCGCCGAGATGCTCCGCGGCGGGGGCGTCGCCGACGTCGGCTGACGCTCGTTCGACACGGCCGCCGCGCTCCGCTAGACTCGGCCGGGTTGATTTTCCGCGGTCTCTTCGGGCCCGGTGTCCACACATCAGCATCGTTCCGAGCGAGGTCCACTATGGGTTCAGTCATCAAGAAGCGTCGCAAGCGCATGGCGAAGAAGAAGCACCGCAAGCTCCTGCGCAAGACGCGCCACCAGCGTCGCAACAAGAAGTAAGTCCCGAACTTGCACTCGAAGCCCCGGTCCGCCGGGGCTTTCGTGTTCCCGGGGGCGCTCCGTGCCGCCGACGGCCGCGGGCTAGGGTGGTGGACATGCCCGCCGTGACCCTGCTGACCAAGCCCGGCTGCCACCTCTGCGACGACGCCCGACCGATCGTCGAGCAGGTCGTCGCCGAGCACCCCGGCGTCACCCTCGAGGAACGGTCGATCCTCGACGACGACGCCCTGCGCGAGGAGTACGCCGAGGACATCCCGGTGGTCCTGGTCGACGGCCGCGTCCACAGCAACTGGCACGTCGACGCCGACCGGCTCCGCCGCGCCCTCGAGCAGGCGGGAGCCCGCGCATGATCCACCACGTCGTCTCCTGGACCCTGCGCGAGGACCTCGACCGCGCCGCGTCGATCGACCGCATCCGGACGCTGCTGACCGGCCTGGTCGGGACCGTCGGGTCGATCCGCTCCCTCGAGGTCGTCGAGAACGTGGCCTCCCCGGGGAAGAACCACGACGTGGCCGTCGTGGCGACGTTCGACGACCTCGCCGGACTCGACGCGTACCAGGTGCACCCCGAGCACCAGGCCGCGGCAGCCGAGATCCGCGGACTCGTGTCGCAGCGGGCCGCCATCGACTGGCGGAGCTGAGCCGCGCCTCCCGGCCCGGACGCGACAGCGGCCACCCTCCTGCCGGAGGGTGGCCGCTGTGTCGTGGTCCGGGGGACTACGGGGTCAGGCGCGTCGGGCCCCGGAACAGGTACGTGACCTCGCGGATCGACGGCTCGTGCAGGGCGAGCATGAGCACGCGCGCGAGGCCCATGCCGAAGCCACCGTGCGGCGGGACGCCGTAGCGGAAGAAGTCGAGGTACCAGCCGAGCTCCTCCGGGTCGAGACCCTTCTCGACGGCCTGCGCCTCGAGGGTGTCGACGCGGTGCTCGCGCTGCGCGCCGGTCGAGATCTCGGCACCGTTGAAGATGAGGTCGTAGCTCTTCGTGAGCGTCGGGTCGTCCTCGTGGCGCATGTGGTAGTACGGCCGGATCGAGGCGTCGTAGTCCGTCACGAAGACGAACTCGGAGCCGTGCGTCTCCTTGGCCCACGCGGCGACGCGACGCTCGCCCTCGGGGTCGAGGTCACCGTCCGCACGGACGACCTCGTAGCCGCTGTCGGCGACGATCTTCCGGGCGTCGGCCAGGGTGACGCGGGGGAACGGGGCGGTCGGGACGACGAACTCGAAGCCGAAGACCTCCTCGATGTCCTTGCCGTGCTTCTCCTTGACCGCGGTGAAGCCGGCGACCAGGAGCTCCTCCTGCATCGCCATGACGTCCTCGTGCGAGGAGATCCACGAGAACTCGGCGTCGACGCTCGTGAACTCGGTCGCGTGGCGGCTCGTGAACGACGGGTCGGCACGGAAGGCGTCGGCGATCTCGAACACGGCGCCGAAGCCGGCCGGCTGCGCCATCTGCTTGAAGTTCTGCGGCGACTGCGCGAGGTAGGCGGTCGTCTCGAAGTACTCGAGCTGGAAGAGCTCGGCACGCGACTCGGACGGCGACGCCATGAGCTTCGGGGTGTGCACCTCGATGTAGTCGCGCTCCACCCAGTAGGTGCGGAACGCGTGCTCCATCGTCGTCTGGATGCGGAAGATGAGGTTCTGCTTGCGGTTGCGCAGGTCGAGGAAGCGCCAGTCGAGGCGCTTGTCGAGCGAGGAGTCGTCGGCGATCGGCGTCTCCGGGATCGCCGCGCTGACGACCTCGAGCGAGCCGACCTTGACCTCGAGGCCGCCGAGCTTGACGCGCTCGTCGTGCTTGAGGGTGCCCTGCACGTGCACGAAGGTGCCGTGCGCCAGGCCGGAGATCGCGTTCGTCGTGGCGAGGGCGGCCTGGGCGGCGTCGTCGCCGTCCTCGGCCTCGCGCGTGGCGGGGTTCACCAGCTGCGCTGCGCCGGACTCGTCGCGGAGCACGACGAACTGGACCTTCTTCTGGTCGCGGACGGTCTCCACCCATCCGGCGACGGAGACGGGGCCCTCCGGGCGGGCGGCGAGGTCGGCGATGCGGGTGCGTTCGATCACGGTCGTCGAGTCTACGGCCTCCGTCCCGCCGTGGGCGCGGCCAGGGGTCGGCTGCGGCGGGTGCGCTCAGGGGAGGGCAGCGCGGAGCGTACCGAGGGTGCCGATGAACTCCTCGGCCATGCCGGCGCGCTCGACGAGCTTCGCGTGGCGTTCCCGGGCGTCGGCGAGGTACTCGTCGAGCCGGGCCGCGAGCGCGCGTTCCTCGGCCGGGCCCGCGGTGGCGAGCGCGTCGACGACGCGGAGCAGTTCGCGCATCTCGTCGAGCGTGAAGCCGAGCGGCTTCATCCGACGGATGACGAGCAGGCGCTCGAGGTCCTGCGCGGTGTACACGCGGAAGCCGCCGGACGTGCGGGCGCTCGGCACCAGGAGACCCACCTCGTCGTAGTGCCGGATCGTCCGGAGGGACATCCCGGCGCGTTCGGCGAGCTCGCCGATGTGCATGGTGTCCGTGCCGTGCTCGTCCTTCACGTCCGCCATCGTGGCAGACCTCCCTCCGTGCCCCGTCGACCGTGCCCGGTGGGGCCGTGCGCAACCCTACCCTCACGTGAGGGTAGGGTTGCGGGCGATGACCACGATCACGCACGCCCCCACCCCGCCGCGGGTCCTCGACGCCCTGCGCTCGCCGCGCCTGCTGACGCGGGAGGTCCTCGCCGGCGTCGTGACCGCGCTGGCCCTCATCCCCGAGGCGATCTCGTTCTCGGTCGTCGCCGGGGTCGACCCCGCGGTCGGCCTGTTCTCGAGCGTCGTCATCGCGGTCGTGATCTCGGTCGTCGGCGGTCGGCCCGCGATGATCTCGGCCGCGGCGGGCTCGGTCGCGCTCGTGATCGCGCCGCTCGTCCGCGACCACGGCATCGCCTACCTCGTGCCCGCGATCGTGCTCGGCGGCGTGTTCCAGCTCGTGCTCGGGTTCCTCGGGGTCGCCCGGCTGATGCGCTTCATCCCGCGGAGCGTCAACGTCGCGTTCGTGAACGCCCTCGCGATCCTCATCTTCACCGCGCAGCTGCCGAACCTGCTCGGGCACGACGTCCCGTTCGTCGTCTGGCCCCTGACCGCGCTCGGTGTCGGGATCATCGTCGCGTTCCCGTTCCTGACGAAGGCGGTGCCCGCACCGCTCATCGCGGTCGTCGTCGTCACCGCGATGACGATGGTGTTCGGCATCGCGGTCCCGACGGTCGGCGACGAGGGAACGCTGCCGACCGCCCTGCCCGGGTTCTCCGGGATCACGGTGCCGCTGGACCTGGCGACGCTGCAGGTCGTCGCGCCGTACGCGTTCGGCGTCGCGCTCGTCGGGCTCATCGAGACGCTCCTCACCGCGCAGCTCGTCGACGCGATCACCGAGACCCGGTCGAGCGCCTGGCGTGAGTCCTGGGGGCAGGGGATCGCGAACATCGCCTCGGCCTTCTTCGGCGGGACCGGCGGGTGCGCCATGATCGGCCAGACCGTCATCAACGTGAAGACCGCCGGGGCGCGCACCCGGGTGTCGACCTTCGTCGCCGGCGTGTCCGTCCTCGTGCTCACGATCGTGTTGCACGACGTCGTCGCGCAGATCCCGATGGCCGCGCTCACCGCCGTGATGCTCATGGTCTGCGTCGCCACCTTCGACTGGCACAGCATCCGGCCGCGGACCCTCGGGCGCATGCCGCTCGGCGAGACCGCGGTCATGCTCGTCACCGTGGTCGTGGTCGTCGCGACCGACAACCTCGCGACCGGCGTCCTGGTCGGCGTCGTCGTCGCCGCGCTCGTCTTCGCCCGTCGGGCCGCGCACGTGGTGTCGGTCGTCCGCGAACCCGTCGACGAGCACACCGTCCGGTACCGGGTGCGCGGCGCCCTGTTCTTCGCGTCGTCGAACGACCTCGTCACCCGGTTCTCGTACGCCGAGGACCCGGAGCACGTCGTCGTGGACATGTCCGACGCGCACGTCTTCGACGCCAGCACGGTCGCCGCCCTCGACGGCGTTGAACAGCGGTACGCGAAGCACGGCTCCACCGTCGAGGTCGTGCACCTGAACACGGCCTCGACCGCGCTGCACGGTCGACTCACCGGGCGGCTGGGCTGAGCGGTCCCGCATCCGGTGAATCCCCTGGGCGGCCGGTGGGAAGCGCAGACCGACCTAGACTGGAACCCATGCCCGCGTCACGGATCCACCTCGTCCGGCACGGCGAGGTCCACAACCCGGGGCGAGTGCTCTACGGCCGGCTCCCCGGCTTCGGTCTGAGCGAACTCGGTGCCCGGATGGCCCTCGCCTCCGCCACCGCCTGGAAGGACGCCGGGGTCGACGTCCGTCGGATCGTCGCCTCGCCGCTCCAGCGCACCCAGGAGTCCGCCGCGCCGTGGGCCGCCGCGTACGGCCTCGAGGTCGCCCTCGACGAGCGGCTCATCGAGCCGACGAACCGCTACGAGGGACAGCGACCGGGCTTCACGAAGCGCTCGATCGGCCGCCCCACGGAGTGGCCCTGGATCGCGAACCCGTTCCGCCCGAGCTGGGGCGAGGCCTACGAGTCGATCGCGAACCGCATGCTCGCGGCCGTCACCACGGCGTGGGAGAGCGTCGACGAGGGCGACGTCGTCCTCGTCAGCCACCAGCTGCCGATCTGGACCGTGCACCGCAAGCTCGCGGGGGAGCCGCTCTGGCACGACCCGCGCAAGCGCCGGTGCGACCTGTCGAGCATCACGACCGTCGAGCGTGCACCCGCCACCTCGCCCGGCCGCTTCACCGAGGTCGGGTACGCGGACCCGGCGTACGCGCTGCGTGCGTCCGCCGTCGACGAAGGAGCAGTCTGATGACCCCCCGCACGCGCATCGCCACCGTCGCTGCCACCGCACTGATCGCCGCGCTGGCGCTCGCCGGGTGCTCGTCGAACGACTCGCTGTCGAAGCAGTACGGCAGCGGGACCACGCAGAACTACATCTCCGGCGACGGCGCGGTGACCGAGGTCTCGGCTGCCGACCGGAAGGACCCGGTCGACTTCACCGCGAAGGACACCGACGGCGACACCATCTCGGCGAAGGACCTGCGCGGCAAGGTCGTCGTCCTGAACTTCTGGTACGCGGGCTGCCCGCCGTGCCGCGCCGAGGCGAAGTACCTCAACCAGGTGCACGACCAGTACCAGGGCCAGGACGTCGCGTTCGTCGGCGTGAACGTCCGCGACGAGGAGGGCTCCGCCGCCGCGTTCGAGCGCACCTTCGGGGTCGACTACCCGACCGTGCTCGACGCGAAGACCGGCACCGTGCAGCTCGCCCTGTCCGGCCAGATCGCGCCGAACGCGGTGCCCGCGACGATCGTGCTCGACAAGCAGGGCCGCGTCGCCGCCCGCGTGCTCGGCGCCGTCGACGGCCCGAGCATCCTGCAGACCCTGGTGGGCGACGAGCTCAGCGGCAAGGCCTCCTGACCCGTGTCCGGCAACCCCTTCGCCGACGCGATCCTCAGCGGGCAGATGCTCGTGGCGCTGCCCGTGGCCGCGCTCGCGGGCCTCGTCTCGTTCCTGTCCCCGTGCGTGCTGCCGCTCGTGCCCGGCTACCTCGGCTACGTCGGCGGCATCGCCGAGGGCGGGCAGCGTCGCGGTCGCGTCGTGCTCGGCGTCCTGCTGTTCGTGCTCGGCTTCACCGCCGTGTTCGTGGCCTACACGACCGTCTTCGGCGCGCTCGGCTTCTGGCTCGTCCGCTGGCGTGACCTCATCACGCAGGTGCTCGGCATCGTCGTGATCGCGATGGGCCTCGTCTTCGTCGGCCGGTTCACGTTCCTGCAGCGCACGATCAAGCCGTCGTGGACGCCCGCGACCGGGCTCGTCGGGGCGCCCCTGCTCGGCATCGTGTTCGGGCTCGGCTGGACGCCGTGCCTCGGCCCGACGCTCGCCGCGATCAACCTGCTCAGCGTGCAGACCGGCAGTGCCTGGCAGGGCATGTGGCTCGGCGTCGCGTACTGCATCGGCCTCGGTGTCCCGTTCGTCCTCGTCGCCGTCGGCGCCGGGTGGGCGACCGGGGCGATCCGGGTCGTCAAGCGCCACATGCGCACTGTCAACATCATCGGAGGAGCGATCCTGATCGTCATCGGTCTGCTCATGGTCACCGGGATCTGGTCGGCCGTCATGTCGAGCGTCGGGGCGGTGATCCAGAGCTTTGTCCCCGCAGTCTGACCGCGACACCGACACCGACGCCGGCCGCGGCGCCGACACCGGCCGCGACACCGACACCGTGTCCGGCGGCGACCCGATGCGGCCGTCCGACCACGTCGACAGCGCGGCCCCGACGGGCGGTGACGACGCCGGCGACGCCGGGGTGACCCAGCCGAAGCTGGGCTTCACCGGCTACGTCCGGTTCTTCTGGCGCCAGCTGACGAGCATGCGCACGGCGCTCTTCCTGCTCATGCTGCTCGCCCTCGCGGCGATCCCGGGCTCCCTCGTCCCGCAGCGCACGGCCGACCCGAACGGCGTCGTGCAGTACAAGGCCGACCACCCGCAGCTGTTCCCGGTGCTCGACACCCTCCAGGTCTTCGACACGTACACCTCGGTGTGGTTCTCGGCGATCTACCTGCTGCTCTTCGTGTCGCTCATCGGCTGCATCGTGCCGCGCACCCGGCACCACTGGCAGGCGCTCCGCACGCGCCCGCCGCGGACCCCGGCCCGCCTCGGTCGGCTCGCCGGCCACCGGTCGGTGCCGGTCGACGCGACGACCGTCACCGGCGCGACCAGCACCGCGACCGGTGCGACGGCGACCGGCGCGAACGCGGCGACCAGCACCGCCACCGGGGCACCCGCGACCAGCAGGACGGACGCGGGCGGCACTTCGGACGCGGCCACGGGCCTCCCGTCCGTCGACCACGCGATCACGCGCGCCGCGGCGCTCCTCAAGCGGTCCGGGTACCGCGTCGAGCGGTTCGGCGACTCGGTCAGCGCGGAGCGCGGCTACCTGCGCGAGACCGGCAACCTCGTCTTCCACACCGCGCTCGTCGGTGTGCTCGTCGCGGTCGGCCTCGGCGGCGGGTTCAGCTACACCGGACAGCGCCTGCTCGTCGAGGGGCAGACCTTCTCGAACGTGCTCGGCTCGTACGACTCGTTCAACCCGGGACGCTGGTTCACCCAGTCCGACCTGCAGGGCTACAACCTGACGCTCGACAAGTTCACGACGACGTACGAGGAGCGCAACCTCGACGCCCTCGGACAGCCGCTCGACTACACGGCCGAGGTGACCGCCCGCGAGAAGGGCGGCCAGGAGCGTACCGAGCGACTCGGCGTCAACGCGCCGCTGTCCGTCGGCGGGACGAACGTGTACCTGCTCGGCAACGGCTACGCGATGCAGGTCACCGTCCGTGACGGGGACGGCAACGTGGCGTTCAAGGACGTCGTGCCGTTCCTGCCCGAGGACTCGAACTACACCTCGACCGGCGTCATCAAGGTGCCGGACGCGAAGCCGTCGCAGCTCGGCATGGTCGGGTTCTTCTACCCGACGGCCTCGAAGCTCGGGTCGGGTGCGTTCGCGAGCGCCTACCCGGACGCGCAGAACCCGATGCTGACGCTGCAGGTGTACCGCGGCGACCTCGGGCTCGACAGCGGCGTGCCGCAGAGCGTCTACTCGCTCGACACCAGCGGGCTCGAGCAGATCGCCGGTCGGCAGTCGAAGACCGCGAGCATCGAGCTCAAGCCCGGTCAGACACAGCAGTTGCCGGACGGCACCGGGTCGATCACGTTCGACGGCGTCAAGCGGTACGTCTCCCTCGACGTGCACCACGACCCGTCGCAGGCCTGGGTCGCGGGCTTCGCGGCCCTGGCGGTGCTCGGCCTCCTCACCTCGCTGTTCGTCCCGCGCCGCCGCGTGTGGGTCAAGGCGGTGCCGCGCCGCGGTGCCGAGCACGGCGAGTACGACCTCGAGTACGCGGGCCTGGCCCGTGGCGAGGACCCCAACCTCGAGCGCGCGGTCGCGGACATCGCCCGGCGCCACCTGTCGGACCTCGGAGTTAGGATCCCTGCGTGAACGACTTGACGACGAACCTGGCGACGTACTCCGTCGTGCTGACGTACTCGGCCATGGCGGTCTACGTCATCGCCTTCATCTCGTTCGCGCTGGACATGGCGAAGCGTTCGGGTGAGGTCACCGCCGCGGCGGCCGGCCGTGCGCCCGCCGCCGAGCCCCGGACGGTCGCGACCGTCCAGGGCGGCACGGTCGTGCTGGAACGGGTCGACGAGACCACCGACGGCGGCCGGGGCGGACGCGGCACGAAGTTCGAGCGGGTCGGGATGGCGATGACCGTCCTGGCGCTCGTCCTGCACGTCGCGGCCGTCGTGCTCCGTGGCATCGCGGCCGACCGGGTGCCGTGGGGCAACATGTTCGAGTTCTCCCTGACGGGCACGGCGCTCATCACGCTGATCTTCCTGCTCGTGCAGTTCTGGCAGAACCTGAAGTTCCTCGGCGTCTTCATCAGCGGGCTCACGATCATCCTGCTCGGCATCGCGACGGTGAACTACTACGTCCCGGTCCGGCCGCTCGTGCCCGCGCTCGAGTCGTACTGGCTCGTCATCCACGTGTTCGTGGCGATCGCCGGCACCGGCTTCTTCGCCCTCGGCGCGGGGCTCGCGGTCGCACAGCTCGTGCAGACGTACCGCCAGGGGCGCCCGGTGTCGAAGCAGCTGCGGTTCATGGAGACCCTGCCCGACGCCGAGCGGCTCGAGGTCCTGACCTACCGCGTGCTGCTCGTCGGCTTCGTGCTGTGGACGTTCACGCTCATCGCCGGTGCGATCTGGGCCGAGCGCGCCTGGGGTCGGTACTGGGGGTGGGACACCAAGGAGGTCTGGACCTTCATCATCTGGGTCCTCTACGCCGGGTACATCCACGCGCGAGCGACCCGCGGGTGGCGTGGTGCGCGGTCGTCCTGGCTGGCCCTGATCGGCTTCGCCGCGGTGATGTTCAACTTCTCGGTCGTGAACGTGTTCTTCAAGGGGCTGCACAGCTACTCGGGTCTGTGACCCACACCGGTCGCTGACGCGACCCACCCCCGGACGGGAGGCGCGGTGCCGGTCGGCACCGCGCCTCCCGTCCGTCGTGTGGTGCGCGGGGCGCGGCGCGCGCGGGCGCGCGGGCGGCCGCGTTGAGCGGGCAGCACATGTCTGTCGGTGGGCGCGAGCGCGCCTTCTCGGGCCCACTCGGCGTGAGCCCGCGGCGTGTCCTGCCCATGTGGCGCAGGCCCCGCGGCGCGTCGTGCCCGGTCGTGGCGGTCCTCGCCGGGGGTCAGCCGGCCGCGAGCACCGCGTGCGTGCGTCGGAGCCGGTCCATCCACCAGGTTCGGCGCTCCGGAGCCGCGGCGTGCCGCTCGAGCAGGTCGCGTGCCACCTCGACCCGACGAACGGGGACGGCGCCGTCGACCGGCAGGAGCGGCGCAGCCGTCACGTCGCCCGTGAACATGGCGGCGGTGCCGAGACCGGCGGCGTACCCGGGGGTCATCGCCGCAGCCGCGAGGAACGCCCCCATGCCGAGTCCGACCGACGTGTCGAGCGCGCTCGAGACGACGCAGGGCAGTCCGGCCTCCGCGATGATGCGCCGTGCCGCGCTGATCCCGCCGAGGGGCTGGGCCTTGACGACCAGGACGTCGGCGGCCCCGGCGCGGGCGACCGCGAGCGGGTCGGCGGCCTTCCGGACGCTCTCGTCCGCCGCGATCGGCACGCCGAGCCCGGCCGTGCGCCGACGGACCTCGGCGAGCCCCTCGACCGTCGCGACGGGCTGCTCGGCGTACTGCAGGTCGTACGGGGCGAGCGCCTCGACGGCGGCCACGGCCTGCTCGACCGACCACAGGCCGTTCGCGTCGACCCGGACCGCGGCGTCGGGGCCCATCACCCGCCGGACGGCCGCGACCCGCGCGACGTCGTCCTCGAGGGTCGTCCCCGGCTCGGCGACCTTGACCTTCGCCGTGGTGCAGCCCGGGTAGCGCGCCAGCAGGTCCGGCACCTGGTCGGGGGAGACCGTCGGCACGGTCGCGTTGACCGGGACGGTCCCGGCCGCGGGTTCGTGCTCGGTCCAGCCGAAGTCGACGGTGGCACGGAGCCACGCGGCGGCCTCGGCGTCGTCGTACTCGACGAACGGCGAGAACTCGGTCCAGCCGGCCGGACCGCGCAGCACGAGGGCCTCGCGCGTGGTGATGCCGCGGAACCGGACGCGCATCGGCAGCGCGACGACGTGGGCATCGGCGGTGAGGTCGGCGAGGTCGGGGAGCACACCCCATCCTCACGCACGCGGCGACCCCTCGTCCGCTCGTCCTGTGTCGCCGTGGTCAGGGTCTCCGAGGAACCGGCGGGCCGGCCGGTCAGGCGTTCAGCCGGCCCGCCGGTTCCTCGGAGCCGACCGCCAGGGCCGGCCACTAGCATGCGACGGTCGGTCTCCGGATCGGCGGCCAAGCCGAACCAGGGCAGCACAGCACACCAGGACAGCACAGAGGGAGGGCCGGTGCCGGAACCGCACCAGCGCGCACCGCGTGCCACCGGCCCGTCGTCGACGAGCCGCACGAAGGCCACGGCCGCTCCTCGCCCCGACCCCGCCGTCCGACCGGACACACCGCAGCGCGCGGCCGCGCCCTCGACCGCTGCCGCCCGCGCCGCCGGACGGAACGGTGCCGCGGCGCGCTCGACGACCGGTCGGGCCACGGGGGACTTCGAGCGTCTGATGCAGCGGAACACCGTCGACACGCGCACCCTCGCCGCCGCGAAGCGTCGCCGGAACCCGATCGTGGGCAAGATCGCGCTGGGTCTGGCGATCGTCTCGGCTGCGGTCGACGCGAGCGCCTTCGCGGTGTTCATGGGCGGGGACACGACCTTCGCCTTCGGGATCTGCTTCGTCGTGGTGTTCCTGACGCTGGTCGCCGCCGTGCTCGGGTTCATCGCCGCCGTCGGGTCCTTCGGCCGGTGGTACGGAGCCGTCGGCGTGGTGCTGGCGTTCTTCGCGAACCCGGTGATCCTCATCGTCCTGCTCGTGGTCGTGGCCCCCGAGGCGCTCACCGGCATGTGACGCCGCGGGGCGTTCCTCCACAGGGTGCACGCGCCGCAGGCTCGTCCACAGCGTCCGTTCCCCACGGCTCGCGACCGTCGCCCGGCGATACGGTGGACGCATGGCTGCCCCCGTCTCCGACCTGTTCGACCCCGACGTCTGGACCGTGGCTCCGATCGCGGAGCAGTTCACCGACATCACGTACCACAAGCACGTGTCGCATGGCATCGTCCGCGTCGCGTTCGACCGGCCCGAGGTACGCAACGCGTTCCGGCCGCGCACGGTCGACGAGCTGTACCGCGCCCTCGACGACGCCCGCCAGGACCCCCGGGTCGGCGTCGTCCTGCTCACGGGCAACGGCCCCAGCCCGAAGGACGGCGGCTGGGCGTTCTGCTCCGGCGGCGACCAGCGCATCCGTGGGCGGAGCGGGTACCAGTACGTCGGCGACGACGGCGCCCCGCCCGAGGGCATCGACCCGGCAGCGGCGCAGGCCTCGATGGGGCGCCTGCACATCCTCGAGGTCCAGCGGCTCATCCGGATGATGCCCAAGGTCGTCATCGCGGTCGTCCCGGGGTGGGCAGCCGGCGGCGGGCACTCCCTGCACGCGATCTGCGACCTCACGATCGCGAGCGCCGAGCACGGGAAGTTCAAGCAGACCGACGCCGACGTGGGCTCCTTCGACGGCGGGTACGGCAGTGCCTACTACGCCCGTCAGATCGGACAGAAGCTCGCGCGTGAGGTCTTCTTCCTCGCCGAGGAGTACTCCGCCCAGCGCGCGTACGAGATGGGCGCGGTCAACAAGGTGGTCCCGCACGCCGAGCTCGAGCGCGAGGCGATCCGCTGGGGCGAGACGATCCTGGGCAAGTCGCCGACCGCGATCCGGATGCTCAAGTACGCCTTCAACGCCGTCGACGACGGCATGGTCGGGCAGCAGGTCTTCGCGGGCGAGGCCACGCGCCTGGCCTACGGCACGGACGAGGCGGTCGAGGGTCGCGACTCGTTCCTGCAGAAGCGCGAGCCCGACTGGACCGCCTTCCCCTGGCACTACTGATGACCCGTCCGCTGGTCGCGCTGAGCGCGTCGGATCCGCTGGCCGTCCTGCGCGGCCTGGAGGCGGCGCTCGCCGGCGGCCCCGCGCTGCTCCCCGTCGCCGAGGGCGGCCCGGCGCTGCCGAACCGGGCACCGGCCCACGTCGGGCAACGGGTCGCCCTGGTCGTCGAGACGAGCGGCTCGACGGGGACGGGCAAGCGCGTCGCGCTGTCGTCGGACGCCGTCCTCGCGGGCGCGGCGGCGGCCGACGCGGCCCTCGGCGGTCCGGGCGCGTGGCTGCTGGCGCTGCCGACGCACTACATCGCGGGCCTCAACGTCCTGACGCGCTCGATCACCGCGGGGACGACCCCGGTCGTGCTCCCGGCCGGGCACTTCGACGCCGGTGCCTTCGCCGACAGGGTCGCCCGGCTCGACGTCGGCCCGGCCGCGCCGCGCCGCTACACGTCGCTCGTCCCGGTGCAGCTCGCCCGGGTCCTCGACGACCCCCGCGCCACCGCCGCGGCAGCGACCCTCGACGCGGTCCTCGTCGGCGGCCAGGCCACACCGGTCCCGCTGCGGGAGCGCGCCCGAGCCGCGGGCGTCCGTGTCGTGACGACGTACGGCGCGAGCGAGACGAGCGGGGGGTGCGTGTACGACGGCGTCCCACTCGGGCCCGTCCGTGCCGCGGTCGACGACGGGGAGCTGCTGCTCGCGGGGCCCGTCCTCGCGGAGGGCTACCTCGACGACGACGAGCGGACGGCGCGCACCTTCACCGAGCACGACGGACTCCGGTGGTACCGGACGGGCGACGCGGGCGAGGTCGACGCAGGCCGGGTGCGCGTGCTCGGTCGGCTCGACGACGTCCTCATCTCCGGCGGCGAGAAGGTACCGCTCGGCGCGGTCGAGCGGATCGTCCGCGGGATCGCGGGACACGAGGGCGCGGTCGTGACCCGGCGCGCCTCGGGGGAGTGGGGCGAGGTGCCGGTCGTCGTGACGGAGCGGGCACTCGACCTCGAGACCGTGCGCGCCCTCGTCGGCGACGCCCTCGGTCGGGCCGCCCGTCCCGCCGACGTGCTGGTCGTGGACCGCCTGCCGATGCTCGCGTCGGGCAAGCCGGACCGCCGCGCGGTACGGGCGATCGCGGACCCGAGCGCCTGACGGGAGCGACGGCCGCTCGATCGCGACCGCGGTGCCGACCCGGTGGCGCGACGGACCGCCGGACGGGCTCGTCGGCGGCATGGGACAAGGTCGGTGGCGACGGCCCGGCTGCCTGACGGGGGCGACGGCTCGGCTGCCTGACGGGGGCGACGGCCTGGCCGCCTGACGGGGGCGACGGCCTGGCCGCCTGACGGGGGCAACGGCCCGGCCGTCCGACGGGGGCAACGGCCCGGTCGCCTGATGGGGGCGACGGCCCGGCCGCCTGATGGTGACGACGGCCCGGCCGCCTGATGGTGACGACGGCCCGGCCGCCTGATGGTGACGACGGCCCGGCCGCCTCATGGGGGCGACGGCCGTGACGGGCTGGTGCCGGGCCTCCTGGCCGACTCCGGGTGACCCGCTCGCCGGACCGGCGGCCGTCCCGCGGACGCGCCACGCCGGTGCCCGGGCGGCCCGACACCCGGGCGGCCACGGACGCACGGCCGACGTCGGTACGATGGTCGGCCGTGGCACGTACGAAGAACACGACCCAGTCGAAGGGCCGCAGCGGCAACCCCGCGAAGGCCGCCGCCCCGCAGCGCACGAAGCGGAAGGCGACCGCCAGCGACTGGATCGGCGGCGCCCGCCTGCGCACGCTGACCCTGGGCGTCGTCCCGGTGGTGCTCGGCACCGGTGTGGCGTTCGTGGACAGCGGCGAGCCCGGTGACTTCGGGTCCTACCTCGGGAAGGACCACCACCTCGCGGTGGCGCTCCTCGCCCTCGCCGTGGCGCTGTTCCTGCAGATCGGCGTGAACTACAGCAACGACTACTCCGACGGGGTCCGGGGGACCGACGAGTTCCGGGTCGGCCCGGCTCGACTCACCGGGGCCGGACTGGCGAAGCCGCAGACCGTGCTCGTCGTCGCGCTGACCTTCTTCGGCCTCGCGGCGCTCGCGGGGCTCGTCATCGTGCTGCTGACCGGGCTCTGGTGGCTGCTGCTCGTCGGTGCCGCCGCCATCGTCGCCGCGTGGTTCTACACGGGCGGCAAGAAGCCCTACGGCTACAACGCGCTCGGCGAGGTCTTCGTCTTCGTGTTCTTCGGCCTGGTGGCCGTCCTCGGCACCCAGTTCGTGCAGATCCGCGAGGTGACGACGAGCGGGTGGGCCGCAGCCGTCGCGGCGGGCTTCTTCGCCTGCGCCGTCCTCATGGTGAACAACATCCGCGACGTCGACGAGGACCGTCAGGCGGGCAAGCGCACCCTCGCGGTGGTCGTCGGCCGTCCCGTCGCACGGGTGCTGTTCGCGCTGTTCCTGCTGCTGCCGTACGTCGCGCTGCTCTGGTTCGTGCTGCTGTACTTCCGGACCGGCTTCGCGTACTTCTCGCTCCTGCTGGCCCTGCCGGCACTCGCGATCGGGGTGTCGTCCCGCAAGCCCCGTGAACTCATCACCGCGCTGCAGCTGTCGTCGTTCGCGTCGCTGGCGTTCGGCGTCGTGCTCGGGATCACGCTCGCGATCCAGCCGTAGCGCAGGGCCGGTCAGTCCGCGTCGCGGTCCGGGTCCGGGTCCGGTCCACGGTCACCGGTCGGTCGTGCGGCCTCGGTGTGCTCCGAGGACGCAGCCGGGGTGGTCGCGGACGACGCGGGCATCGCGGTGTCGCCCGGTGCAGCCGTGGTGGCCTCGGCCGAGGGCGCTCCCGGGACGGCCGGTTCGGTGTCCTCGGCGTCGACGAAGTCGTCCTCGAAGTCGCTGTCCGCGTCGCGAGCGGTGCGGCCACGGCGGGCGGCGATGCTCGCGGTCACCTGCCCGCGGAGCCCGGGGAGGGCGATGTACGACACGAGCAACCCGATGACCGCCGCGCCGATCGTCGCCCAGTACCAGGGGAGACCGACGACGAACAGGACGACGAGGGCCACGGCGAAGATGCCGAGCCGGGCCAGGGTGTAGACGAGCCACGCTTTCACCCGATGAGTCTACGGAACGTCGACCCCGTGGACGCTGACGGGCAGGGCGGTCCCAGGCGCGACTCCTAGAATCCGGGGATGGTCCGTGTGTGGTTGGTCGTCGTCGTCGCCGCCGTGGCCTTCACGGTCTACGCGGTCATCGACTGCGCGACCATGCCGCGCGACCGCATCCGGTCCCTCCGCCGCGGGTGGTGGATCCTCCTCGTCCTCGTGCTCCCCGTGCTGGGCGGCCTGCTGTGGTTCCTGCTCGGGCGCGCACCGGCGAACCGCGGACCGGGACCCCGGTACCGTGGTCCCGAAGACGACCCGGACTTCCTCGGCGGCCCCCGCGGCACCGAGCCGCCCCGCACCGACAAGGACCAGGACGACGCCACCCTCCGAGACCTCGAGGACCAGTTCCACGAACGAGACGACGACGGCCCCTCCGATCGCTGACGGCCCGCCCGGATCGGGCAGCCCGTCGACCGACTTCGCGCTGGCGCTCCTGCGCGAGCTGACGCGCGCCGGCGTGACCGACGTCGTGGTCAGTCCCGGCTCCCGGTCGCAGGCCCTCGCCCTCGCCGCGGTCGCCCTCGAACGTGCCGGTGGGATCACCGTGCACGTCCGGCTCGACGAGCGCACCGCGGGGTTCTTCGCGCTCGGCCTGGCCGTCGAGACCGGTCGCCCCGCCGCGGTCGTCACGACCTCCGGCACCGCGGTCGCGAACCTCCACCCGGCCGTGCTCGAGGCGCACCACTCCGGGGTCCCGATGGTCGTGCTCAGTGCCGACCGGCCCGAGGAGCTCCGCGGCATCGGCAGCAACCAGACCACCGTGCAGCCGGGGCTGTTCGGCCCGGCGGTCGACCACGTCCGCGACGTGCAGGCCCCGAGCTCGGGCAGCGTCGACGTCGCCACGGTCCGCGCACTCGCCCGCGAGGCCGTCGCGGTCGCGGCCGGGCACACCGGGCAGCCGGGCCCCGTGCAGCTCAACGTCGCCTTCCGGGAACCGCTCTCCGCCGGCCTCCGTGCGGAGGACGTCGAGGCCGTGCCCGAGGACGAGGTCGACCTCGACCACGCCCGGCGTCGCGCCCACACCGGGTTGCCGGTGGCCGAGCTCGAGCCGGACGCCGAGCCGGGCACCGTCGTCATCGCCGGACACGACGCCGGTGCGGACGCCGAACGGATCGCCTGGGAACTCGGTGCGCCGCTGCTCGCCGAGGTGTCGAGCGGTGCCCGGTTCGGCCGCAACCTCGTCGTGGCCTACCGAGACCTGCTCCGCGACCCCGCGTTCGGCGGCGCGGTCCGCCGCGCGGTCGTGGTGGGCCACCCGACCCTGAGCCGTGAGGTGCCCGCGCTCCTGCAGCGCGACGACGTCGAGACGGTCGTGGTCCGCGGACCGGCGGCCGACCCGTACGACCCGCGCCGCGCCTCCCGGTCGACCGCGGTGACCACCGTCGTGTCCGACGTCCGCGTGACGGGACGCACCACGGCTGCGCACCGTGCGTGGGTGGGGCGCTGGGTCGCGACGAGCCGCGCGCTCCTCGGTGACGGCGACGCAGGTCCGGACCTCGACGCCAAGCGGTCGACCGACCGCGGCGAGCGGAACCGGTACCTGCGCGACGAGGTCGCGCTGCGCCGCCGCCCCGTCGACCGGACGATGCTCGTCGACGCGGTGTGGGGCGCGACCTGGCCGCACGACCGGCTCGTGCTCGGCGCCTCGCAGCTCATCCGCGTCGCCGACGCGCACGTCGCCGGCAAGAAGCTGCGCGTCCACGCGAACCGCGGCCTCGCCGGCATCGACGGCACCGTGTCCACGGCCCTCGGGATCGCCGCCGCGCTCGAGGGCTCGACGGGGCTGATCGGCACCACGCGCGTGCTCGTCGGCGACCTGACGTTCCTGCACGACCTCGGCGCGCTCGTCACCGGGACCGAGGAGGAGACGCACCGCGTGCAGGTGGTGGTCGGCAACGACGACGGCGGCGCGATCTTCCGCGGGCTCGAGGTGGCGGAGACCACGCCCGACGAGGACATGCGCCGGATGATGACCACGCCGCAGCACGTCGACGTCGAGCGGGTCGTGACCGGGCTCGGGTGGGAGTACCGCCGCGTCGAGACGTGGGGCGACCTCGAGGCCGTGCTCACCGACCCGGCGGAGCGACTCGTGGTCGAGGTGCCGCTGGCCGAGTGAGGCCGCGGCCCGGGCACCGGGGCGGTGCGCGGGCCCGCGCGTCGGGCCGGCGTGCTTGGCCGGTGCGCCGGGTGGGCGTGTCCGGTGCACCCGGTGTGTCCGGCGCGTGAGTCGGGTCGGCGCGCCCGTCGGGTCGGCGCGCCCGCTCGGCGGGTCCGGCCCGTTCGTCAGGCCAGCGCGTCGCGGATCGGGCGGAACTTCAGCGCCGTCTCGGCGACCTCCCGCGCCGGGTCGGACCCGGCGACGATGCCCGCCCCGGCCCAGGCCCGGACGGTCCCGTCGGCGGAGACCTGCGCGCTCCGCAGTGCGAGCATCCACTCGCCGTCGCCGCTCGCCCCCATCCAGCCGACCGGGCCCGCGTAGCGACCGCGGTCGACGCCCTCGAGCTCTGCGACCAGGCGCACGGCGACGTCTGTCGGCGTGCCGGCGACCGCGGCGGTGGGGTGCAGGGCGTCGGCGACGTCGAGCGAGGTCGTCCCGGGCGGGAGCGTCGCGCGCACGTCGGTGGCGAGGTGCCAGAGGTTCGGCAGCTGCAGCCGGAACGGTTCCGGGTCGGCGCGGAGGTCGGAGGCGATCGGTCGGAGCGCCTCGAGCAGGCTGGCGATCGCGAAGCCGTGCTCCTCGACGTCCTTCGCACTCGCCGCGAGGGCCTCGGCGGCGGCACGGTCGGACACCGGGTCGTCGCCGCGCGCCGCACTGCCGGCGAGGACCCGTGCGGACAGCTCGGTGCCGTCGGTCCGGGCCAGGGTCTCCGGGGTGGCCCCGACGAGACCGTCCACGGCGAAGGTGACGCACTGCGGGTAGGCCGCGGCGAGGTCGAGCAGCACGGCACGCAGGTCGGCGTCCGGCGGCAGCGTGCCGACGAGGTCCCGCGCGAGCACGACCTTGTCGGCGTCGCCCGCGGTGATGCGTCGGACGGCGTCGGCGACCGCGGCGGCGTAGGCGTCTTCGTCGACGGCGCCCGGACCGAACGCGACGGAGACGTGCCCGCCGACGACGGGCACCGGGACCGAGGTGCGCGAGAAGGTCAGGGGAGCGGGGTCGGGTGTCGTGTCGACGGCGGTCAGCCAGGCCTTGCCCCGGCGTCGGCCGATCACCACGCGGGGGACGACGAGGACGCTCTGCTCGGCCGAGTCGTCGGCGAACGCGAAGGACCCGAACGCGACCAGACCGCTGCCGCGGAGCTGCACGGGGTCGTCGACCGTGGCGGCTGCGACCAGCTCGCGCCAGGCCGCCGACGCCTGGCGCATCCGGTCCGGGCCGCTGAAGGTCCACCGGTGTGCCTCACCGATCCCGACGATGCCGTCGCCGCCGCGGACGAAGGCGAGGGGCGCGTCACGCAGGGTGTGCCGGAGGACGTCGCCCGGGTCGTCCAGGATCCTGGTCGAGACCGTGAGCGCGGGGGTCGCCGTGGTGGTTCGGGGCACGGATCGATCGTACGCGCGCACGGGCCGGGCGCCCCGCCGGGCCCGGCGCGGACCRRGGCCGGGCGCCCCGCCGGGCCCGGCGCGGACCGGGGTCGGCCGCCCCGCCGCCCACGGGCGCACGGACCGGCGCGTGCGTCCGGGACACCCTCGGCCGCGACCTCTAGGATGGTGCGGTGAGCAGAGCGGACCTGAGCAAGCAGCCGGACGAAGTGGCGGCAATGTTCGACGACGTCGCCGCGAAGTACGACCTCACGAACGACATCCTCTCGGCGGGCAACGCCCCGCTGTGGCGTGTCGCGACGGTCCGCGCGATCGACCCGCAACCTGGGGAGCGCGTCCTCGACATCGCCGCCGGCACGGGCACGAGCGCCGCGGTGCTCGCCAAGAAGGGCGCGGAGGTCACGGCCCTCGACCTCTCCGCGGGCATGATCGCGGTCGGGCGGGAGCGGCACCCCGAGATCACGTTCGTCGAGGGCGACGCCGAGCACCTTCCCTTCGAGGACGACACCTTCGACGCGGTCACGATCTCGTTCGGGCTGCGCAACGTGAACGACCCGATGCAGGCGATCGGCGAGATGCTCCGCGTGCTCAAGCCCGGCGGCCGCGTCGTGATCTGCGAGTTCTCGACCCCGCCGATGGCGCTCCTGCGCCTCGGCTACGGGGCATACCTCAAGCGCGTGCTCCCGGGCATCGCACGGCTGTCCAGCAGCAACCCGGCGGCCTACCGCTACCTCGCCGAGTCCATCGAGGCCTGGCCCGACCAGCAGGTCCTCAGCCAGTGGCTCCGCGGCGTCGGCTTCACGATGGTGGCCCACCGCAACCTGACCGCCGGCATCGTCGCGCTGCACCGCGGCCGCAAGCCCGTCGCCGGGACCGTCCGTGAGTCGGCGGCCCGTCGCGCCAAGGCTCGCCGTGCCCACCAGCACACGGGTGAGCAGCCCGGCCTCGACCAGACCGGCACGACGTCCTCGGGCTCCGAGCCGTCCGGCGCCTGACGGCCCCGATCCTTCGAACACGGAGCAGCACTTGAACCCGAGCGTCCCGGTCGCACGTCGCGCACCGAGTCTCCGCAAGTCGTTGGGGATCGGCGAACGCCTGTTCGCCACCCCCGCCGACCGGCGCTTCATCGCCGCGGTCGACGACGGGCTCGAGCTCGTCGAGGAGGGCCTGGAGGTCGCCATGCGGTCGACCGACACCCTCGCCGACACGACCAGCCGGTACCTGCTGTCCGCCGGCGGCAAGCGCATCCGGCCGACCCTCACGCTCCTCATCGCCCAGCTCGGTCAGGGTGTCACGGACGCCGTGGTCAAGGCCGCGGTGAGCATCGAGACGACGCACCTCGCGTCGCTGTACCACGACGACGTCATGGACGAGGCGCCGGTGCGCCGCGGGGTCCCGGCCGCGCACGTGACGTACGGCAACAACGTCGCGATCCTGACCGGTGACCTGCTGTTCGCGCGCGCCAGTCTCATCACCGCCGACCTCGGTGCCGAGGGCATCCGGATGCAGGCCGAGACCTTCCAGCGGCTCTGCATGGGCCAGCTGCACGAGACGACCGGTCCGCAGCCGGAGGACGACCCCGTCGAGCACTACATCCAGGTCCTCAGCGACAAGACCGGCTCGCTCATCGCGACGGCCGCGCGTGCGGGCGTCATGTTCTCGGGCGCCGACCGTGCCTACCTCGACGCCGTCGGGACCTTCGGCGAGAAGGTCGGTGTCGCCTTCCAGCTCGTCGACGACGTCATCGACCTCGCCCCGGCGACCGACAAGACCGGCAAGATCGCCGGCAACGACCTGCGCGCCGGCGTCGACACGCTGCCCCTGCTGCAGCTGCGCCGCCTGGCCGGGTCCGACGCCGAGGCCGCGGCCCTGCTCGAGCGGATCGACCGCGACGTCAAGGACGCCCCGGACGAGGCCGTGCAGTCCGCGCCGTACCAGTCGGCGGTCGCCGCGCTCCGTGCGCACCAGGCGACGACGGCGACCCGCGCGGTCGCGGTGCGCTGGGCGGAGGAAGCGGTCGAGGCCCTCGCGCCGCTGCCCGACGGCACGGTCAAGCGTGCGCTCACGCGCTTCGCCGAGTCGGTGGTCGACCGCAGCCGCTGACGCTGCAGCGGTCGCGGGCTCCCGACGCCCGACGGGGACCGCGACACGGATCCACCAGCGGCCCGTCAGCACGTACCCTCGGACAGTCCGCCGGGACGCCCCCGGCCGAACGAACTGGAGACATCAGTGCCCACCCTCCGACTCGCCATCGTCGGCGCCGGCCCGGCCGGGATCTACGCGGCCGACATCCTCCTGCGCGAAGCCCACGGCTACGACGTGTCGATCGACCTGTTCGAGCAGCTCCCCGCGCCGTACGGGCTGGTGCGGTACGGCGTCGCGCCGGACCACCCCCGCATCAAGGGCATCGTCAACGCGCTGCGTGACGTGCTCGACCGCGGGGTCGTGCGGCTGTTCGGCAACGTGCGCTTCGGCGAGGACATCACCCTCGACGACCTCAAGCAGCACTACCACGCGGTGCTGTTCTCGACCGGCGCGATCAAGGACGCCGACCTCGACGTGCCCGGTGTCGAGCTCGAGGGCTCGCACGGCGCCGCGGACTTCGTCAGCTGGTTCGACGGCCACCCGGACGTGCCGCGCACCTGGCCGCTCGACGCCGAGAGCGTCGCGGTGATCGGCAACGGCAACGTCGCACTCGACGTGTCCCGCATCCTCGCCAAGCACGCCGACGACCTGCTGCCCACCGAGATCCCCGCGAACGTGTACGAGGGCCTCAAGGCGAGCCCGGTCACCGACGTGCACGTGTTCGGCCGTCGCGGCCCGGCGCAGGTGAAGTTCACGCCGCTCGAGCTCCGCGAGCTCGGCGAGCTCCGCGACGTCGACATGGTCGTGTACGACGAGGACTTCGACCACGACGAGGCGTCCCGCACCGCGATCCAGACGAACAAGCAGGTCATGGTGATGAACCGCGTGCTCGAGTCGTGGCGCGGCCGCGAGGTCGGTCAGGCGAGCCGCCGACTGCACCTGCACTTCTACGCGAAGCCGCTCGAGATCGTGGGGGAGGACGGCCACGTCGCCGCCCTGCGCTACGAGCGCACCCGTCCGGACGGCCAGGGCGGCGTCGAGGGCACCGGCGAGGTCCGCGAGGTCCCCGTGCAGGCCGTCTACCGCGCCGTGGGGTACTTCGGTTCGCCGCTGCCCGGGGTGCCGTTCGACGAGCGCTACGGCGTGATCCCGAACCACGAGGGCCAGGTCCTCGGCGAGGACGGCTCGCAGCTGCCCGGCGTCTACGCGACGGGGTGGATCAAGCGCGGCCCGGTCGGCCTCATCGGCCACACGAAGTCCGACGCGATGGAGACCGTGCAGCACATCGTGAACGACCAGGCCTCCTGGTGGACCCCGGCCGACCCGTCCCCGGAGGCGGTCCCGGCCCTCCTCCGTGCGCGCGGCGTCGCGTTCACCGACCTCGACGGCTGGCACGCCCTCGACCAGCACGAGATCGCCCTCGGTGCCGCCGAGGGGCGGGAGCGCATCAAGGTGGTCCCGCGCGACGAGATGGTCGACGTCTCCCTCCGCCGCGCGGACGCCCCGGCGAGCTGAGCCGACGCACCGCGATGACCGCCGCACACCCCGCACCGCCCGCCGCGATGCGGGGTGTGCTCGTCGCGCCCGGGCGTCTGCAGGGTGTCGACGTCGCGCGGGCGCTCGCCCTCCTCGGGATGATGGCCGCGCACGTCGGCGGTGTCGGCGAGGGGGTCGACTGGGGCGACCCGGCGACGTGGTCGGCGGTCGTGAACGGCCGGTCGGCGGCGCTCTTCGCGGTGCTCGCCGGGGTGTCGGTGGGGCTCACGAGCGGTCGGACGCGCCCGCCCGGTCCGCCCGCGATCGGCCGGGTGCGGGCACGGCTCGCCGTCCGGGCGGTCGTGGTCGTCGCGATCGGACTGCTCCTCATGGCACTGGACACGCCGGTGTACGTGATCCTGCCGACGTACGGGGCGCTGTTCCTGCTCGTGGTCCCGGTGCTGCGACTCCGCGCCCGCTGGCTCGTCGTCGTCGCGGCGGTCTGCGCCCTCGTCTCCCCGCTCGCTGCGCTCGCGGTCGTCCCGCTCTCCGCCGACGCCGACATGTTCGGGATCCAGCTCGGCCTGGTGTACCCCGTGATCACCTTCCTGGCGTACGTGCTCGTCGGTCTCGCGGTCGCCAGGGCCGGACTGGAGGCGCGGCGCACCCAGGTCGCGCTCCTCGCGTCCGGCACGCTGGCCGCCGTCACGGCCTACGTGGTCGGCGGTCTCCTCGCACCGGTACCGGACGAGGCCGCGCTCTACGGCTTCGCGGGCCTGCCGTTCCTGCCGGAGGACACCACGCCGGCGGGGCTGGTCGCGCAGCTGTTCCTCTCGCCGCGTGACCACTCCTCGTCGACGGTCGACGTGGTCGGCACGGCGGGCGTCGCCGTGGCCGTGATCGCGCTCTGCACGCTCCTGCTCGACGGGCGCGGGCGGGCGGTGTCCAGGGTCGCGTACCCGCTGGCGGCGGTCGGGTCGATGCCGCTCACGGTGTACGCCGGGCACCTCGTGGTCATCGCCGCCCTCGGGGAACTGCCCGCGTCGGGGACGGCGTGGGCGCTGTTCGCGATCGGCTCGGTGCTCGTCGCCGTGGTGTGGCGGGCGTTCCTCGGGCGCGGTCCGCTGGAACGCCTGGTCGCGCGCCTGACCGGGTTGGTGCCCGCCGGGCGGTGACCCGGGTGGTCGCGGCGTTCCGGACCAGGTCGCCGCCACGCGGACCGTCGAACGGACGGTCCGCCGCCCGCTGCCGTGCCGGCCCCGTGCACCCCGCCGAGCAGCGGGGCGGACGCGGGGCGCGCCTCCCGAACGGGGCTACTGCAGGGCGGCGGTGAGCCGCGCGACGTTGTCGAGCACCTGCGACCGGCGCGGTCGTTCGAGCCACGCGTCGAGCGTGAGCTCGAACGAGGCCTCCTTGTAGGCGTCCTGCACCCTGCGCAGGGCATCGACGAACGTGCGCCCGCGGACCATGACCGACACCTCGAGGTTGAGGCTGAACGAGCGCATGTCCATGTTGCTCGACCCGATCACCGACACGTCGTCGTCGATCGTGAAGTGCTTCGCGTGCAGGATCGTCGGTGCCCGGTACAGCCAGATGCGGACCCCGGCGCGGAGCAGCTCCTCGTAGTAGGAGCGCTGGGCGTGCCAGGTCATCGCGTGGTCGCCCATCTCGCCGACGAACAGCTCGACCGCGACGCCGCGCTGGGCGGTCGTCGTGATGGCGTACAGCATCGAGTCGTCCGGGACGAAGTACGGCGACGTGATCGACACCTTGTCCTGGGCGGCGTAGAGCAGCGCGTTGAACAGGCGCAGGTTGTTCTCGCCGTCGAAGCCGGGGCCCGACGGCACGACCTGGCAGTCCAGCGCGTCGTCGCGGTCGGCCCGGTGCACGGGGTCGCTCTCCCGGAGCAGGAGCTCGTCGGTCTCGCTGTACCAGTCGGTGACGAACAGGGCATTGAGTCCGGCGACCACGGGACCCTCGAACCGGGCGAACAGGTCCTTGTAGACCATCCCGCGTTCGATGTGCGACTTCAGGTCGTACGACGGGTCGATCAGGTTCTGCGAGCCGGTGAACGCGACCGAGCCGTCGATCACCATGATCTTGCGGTGGTTGCGGAGGTCGGGCCGCTGGAACTTCCCCTGGAGCGGCTGGAGGGGCAGCATCAGGTGCCACTCGATGCCGGCCTCGTCGAGGAAGGCCAGCGTCTCCTTGTAGCCCGGGTAGCCGCGGCTCGCCCAGTGGTCGAGCAGGAACCGGACCGTCACGCCGCGGGCCTGCGCACGGGCGAGGGCCTCGAAGTACGGGCGGGTCGTGTCGTCGATCGTCGCGATGTAGAACTCGACGTGCACGAAGCGACGCGCCTGGTCGATCGCGCGGGTCATCTCCTGGACGGACTCGTACGAGTCCGGGTAGAGCTCCGCGGAGTTGCCGCCGACGAGGGGCATCGACCCGAGCTCGCGGTTGAGCTTCGTGATGCTCTCGAGCCACGGCGGCCACGGGTGGTCCCGGCGGACACGCTCGATGCCCTCGGTCTGCTCGAGGATGTACGCGTTGATCTCGGTCTGCTTCTCACGCCGTGCCCGCGGCAGCTTCGTCGACCCGATCACCAGGAAGACGATGAAGCCGATGTAGGGGATGAGGAAGATCGCGAGCAGCCACGCGGTCGCGGTCTGCGGCTTCCGGTTGTACGGGACGTAGATGATCGAGAAGACGCGGATCGCCAGGTCGAGCAGGACCAGGAGGATCGTGAGTGCGACGCCGAGCCAGTGCTCCACGGGGCGGGGCGCTAGCGGAAGTTCACGAACTGCAGCGGCACGTCGAACTCTTCACCCTTGAGGAGCTGGATCGTGTTCTGCAGGTCGTCGCGGCTCTTCGAGGAGACGCGGAGCTCGTCTCCCTGGATCTGGCTCTTCACGCTCTTCGCGGCGTTGGCCCGGAGGAAGGCGCCGATCTTCTTGGCGACGTCCTGCTCGATGCCGTTCTTGAACTTCACCTCGATGCGGTACTCCTTGCCCGAGGCGAAGGGCTCGCCCGCATCGAGGCTCTTGAGGCTGATGTCGCGCTTGATCGCCTTGGTCTGCAGCACGTCGAGGACGGCCTTGGCGCGCTCCTCGGAGTTCGCCTTGATGAGGACGTCCTCGCCGCTGAACGCGACCGAGGCGCCGGCGCCCTTGAAGTCGTAGCGCTGCTCGATCTCCTTGGCCGCCTGGTTGACGGCGTTCTCCGCCTCCATCTTGTCGACCTTGCTCACCACGTCGAAGGAACTGTCTGCCATGCCGGACAGCCTAACTGCGCGCGGGTCGGCCGGTTCGGCCCGGTGGCGGGCCTGTGGAGGAGGCGGCTCCTGTGGCCCGCTGTGCAGGAAGGACCGTGCTCGTCGCCGCCCGGACGGTGGTCACGACCACCCTCCGCTATCCGCTATGCTCTTGGAGCGCCTTCGGTTGGTGATCACACGAGCCGGGTGCGCACATGGCGAGTTACCCAAGCGGCCAAAGGGATCTGACTGTAAATCAGCCGGCGTAGCCTTCGGGGGTTCGAATCCCTCACTCGCCACCACATCGAGTGCCTCGTCCGTCGGACGGGGCATTCGTCGTTCACGGGGTGTTCGTCGTTCCCGGGGCATTCGTCGTTCCTGGGGCGTTCGTCCTTCCCGGGGCCGTGTCGTGCCGATCGGGGCCGGGTCGACCGTGCGCGTCGGTCCTGCGTTCCCGCGCACCTGCGAGGGCATCCGGTGTCGCATCCGCGAGGATGGACCCATGCCCGAAGCACCCGCCCCGTCCTGGTTCGCCGACCTCGCCGAGACCATCGCCCTCGAAGCCGCCGCCCTCGCCGCGCGACACCGAGCCGCGGGGGTCGAGGTCGCCGACCGCAAGTCGAGCATCGTGGACGTCGTCACACCTGCCGACCGCGAGGTCGAGGAGCTCGTCCGGCGCCGCATCGCCGAGGCCCGTCCCGACGACGGCTTCCACGGGGAGGAGTCCGGCTCGGGAGCCGGCTCCTCGGGCTACACGTGGGTCGTCGACCCCATCGACGGCACGGTCAACTTCCTCTACGGCAGCGAGGCGTACGGCGTGAGCATCGGCGTCGTGCGCGGCGCCCCGGACCCCGCCACGTGGGAGCCGGTGGCCGGGGTCGTCGTCGTCCCCGCGACCGGCACCGTGTTCCGTGCCGCTGCGGGCGCCGGGGCGACCCGGGACGGCGTGCCGCTGCACGTCTCCGCCCCGCCGACCCTGGCCGAGACCCTCGTCGCCACCGGGTTCGGCTACACGGCCGACCGACGCCGGGAGCAGGTCGCCGTGCTCGCCGGGTTCATCGGTGAGGTCCGGGACATCCGCCGCGGGGGAGCGGCCTCGCTCGACTGCTGCGCGGTCGGTGCGGGCACCGTCGACGCCTACTACGAACGCGGCATCAACCCGTGGGACATGGCCGCCGGCGCGGTCGTCGCGGCCGAGGCCGGTGCGGTCGTGCGGATCTGGGAGGCCGGCGGGATCCGCTCCTTCCTGTTCGCGGCGCCGTCGATCGCCGACGCGCTCGAGTCGCTCGTCCGCGGGGCGGAGCGGGACGTCCTCGGCGACTGACCCGCTCCCGTCCCGGCACCCGACCGCGCCGCGCCGTGGCCACGGGGCACGATCGTGCACGGTCGTGCAGCGGACTGGCGAGGCGGGACGGCCCCTGCTAGCGTGCTCAGGTCCCGTTACCGGCTCGTTACCAACGAGCGCCTCGCGCCCCGATCAGGATCACCACCGAACCGCATGCCCCACGCTCCGCTGCCGTCCACCCGTCCCGACGCCACCACCGGCCCCGAGCCGGTCGTGCACCTCACCCGACGCGCTCGCATCGAAGCCGAGCGTCGGACGGCCGCCGTCCCGGAGACCGCGGCGTCCGACGAGGGCGGTCTCGACGCATCGGCGTTCGGTCGGACCACGTTCGACACCGGTGAGTTCGACCGTCTCGTCGCACCGGGAGCCCCCGCCGCACCGGGAGCAGCAGCCGCGCCGGTGTCCCCGGTCGACCTCGCGCCCGCGTCGCCGGTGCTGCCGGAGCCCGTGGTCGGGGCGGTCACGCCGCCGGCCCCCACGTCGCCCGTGCCCGCGCCGGAGCAGCACGTCGCTCCCGAGCGCACGGCCTCGCCCGAGGGCCGGACCTCGCCGGAGCGCCGGTCCGCGACCGACGCCGGCCCCCGCCGTGTCCTCGGGCAGGTCCCCGCGGGTCGACGCGCTGCCCGCACGACGTCCCCCGCGCCGGAACGTCGTCGTGGCACGGCTCCCGCGCGCACGACCCCGGTCGCGCAGTCGGCGGCACGTGGGACGTCCTTCCGTCGGAACGCCTCGCGGGTCACGGCCGTCGGTGCGCTCCTGTTCGCGGCGGGCCTCGTCGTCTCGACCTCGCTGCCCGCGCAGGCGCTCTGGGTCGCGAACGGCGACACGACCACCGAGCGCACCCCGGCCCGCGCAGCGCAGACGCTCAGCGTCGGCGGCAGCACCGCGGCAGCCGAGACCACACGCGACCAGTACTCGGTGTCGGCGACGACCCAGTACAAGAACGTCGACTCGTCGGCGTTCTCGAACGACCCCGGCGGCGCGATCCAGTGGCCGTTCCTGACCGGCGTGCCGATCACCTCGGGCTTCGGCGGGCGCCAGGTCGCCGGCTGCTCGTTCTGCTCCACGAACCACATGGGCATCGACTTCGCGCCCGGCGAGGGCACCCCGATCCGGTCCGTCGCGGCGGGCACCGTCATCAAGGTGCAGGCGCACGACGGCGGCTTCGGCAACGACGTCTGGGTGCAGCACGACGTCGACGGCAAGCGGTTCGTCAGCGTCTACGGCCACATGAAGGACAACACCTTCACGGTGGTCAAGGGGCAGGAGGTCGAGGTCGGCGACGTGCTCGGCCAGGTCGGCTCCACCGGCAACTCCACGGGACCGCACCTGCACCTCGAGATCCACGTCGACGGCGTCCCCGTGGACCCGCTGGCGTGGCTCAAGGCCAACGCGAGCTAGCGGGGGAGCGGCGGCACGCCCGGGCGTCTCGTCCGGTTCCTGACCACCGTCGCGAGTCTGCTACTCTCATCTGGTGCCGCCGAGCGGCACTCGCCCCGATAGCTCAGTGGTAGAGCACTTCCATGGTAAGGAAGGGGTCGTCAGTTCAATCCTGACTCGGGGCTCCGACCCGGAGCTGCTACCGCTCCGGATCTCTGGCGGGGTAGCTCAGTTGGTTAGAGCACACGACTCATAATCGTGGGGTCACGGGTTCAAGTCCCGTCCTCGCTACCACAAGCCCGGCGATCCGCTCGCCGGGCTTTCGCCGTTCCCGGGCGCGTGTCGTCCCCGGGCGCGTGTCGTCCCCGGGAGCGCGTCGTTCCCAGGTCCTGGTCGTTCCCGGGCGTGCGTCGTCGCCGACTGGCTCTTCCCGTTCGTCCGCGGTTCCCAGGCAGCGCACGCCGCTCAGCGCGGCGGCCCGGTCAGCCCCCCGGCCGACCGCAGCGCCCGCTCGAGCACCGCGTTGACCTGCTGCCACGCCGACCGTCGCCGCTGGGCACCGATGCCCCCGCCGGACACGGCCGTGCCGCTCCCGGCCGGCCGCAGCGTGATCGTGGTCGACGTCCCCGTGACGGTCGTCGACAGCTCGTAGCGTCGGAACTCCCGCGACGGGTGCACGAGCGCCCCGAGCAGGATCGTCAACACGCGGCTGCCCGCGGTGGCGGTGATCGTCCCGCCCGTGGTCTCGACCCGGTGGCCCGTCCGGCGCAGCGCAGCACCGGCCACCTCCATGGCCGCGCACCGGTCGCCGGTGTGGACCGCGAACTCGGTCGTCGTCTCCATCGTCCCTCCCCAACCGCAGAGCGCTCCCGCGTCTTCCCCGGGAGCCGCGACCTCCCCCGAAGTCGCGTTCCGAGCATATCCGACGACTCCTCGGCTCCAGCTGCGGCCCGGGCCGGGTGTCGCGGGCGCTCGGTAGACTCCCGCACGTGTCAGTGAACCCCGAGCTCGTCGGCAGGACGTTCCCGCCGGCCCAGCCCTACCTCGTCGGGCGCGAGAAGGTGCGCGAGTTCTCGCGCGCCGTGTTCGCGACGAACCCGATCCACCTCGACCCCGAGGCTGCCCGCGCCGCCGGGTACGCCGACGTCGTCGCTCCGCCGACGTTCGCCGTCGTCGTGCAGGAGGCGACCCTCGCCCAGCTCCTCGCGGAGCCGGACGCCGGGATCGACTTCTCGCGCGTCGTCCACGGTGAGCAGTCGTTCGCGTACGAGCGCCCGATCGTCGCCGGTGACGAGCTCACCGCGACCCTGACCGTCACGAGCGTCAAGACCCTCGGTGGCAACGCGATGGTGACCGCCGCGTCCGCCGTGGTCGACGCCGACGGTGCGCACGTCGTCACCGCCACGTCCACCCTCGTCGTCCGAGGAGATGACGCATGACCGCCTCCGTCCCCGCCGTCGAGGTCGGCACGGTCGTCGCCGAGCGCGAGGTCCACCTGACCCGCGACGCGCTCGTCCGCTACGCCGGCGCCTCGGGTGACTTCAACCCCATCCACTACCGCGACGACGTCGCCGCCTCGGTCGGGCTGCCCGGCGTCCTCGCGCACGGCATGCTCACGATGGGCCTCGCCGTCCAGCCGGTCGCCGAGTGGCTCGGTGACCGCGGCTGGGTCGCGCGCTACGGCGTCCGTTTCACCCGCCCCGTCGTGGTCGACCCGGAGCAGGGTGCGACCGTCGGCGTCGTCGCGAAGGTCGGCACCGTCGACGACGAGGGCCGACCGCAGCGCATCGACCTCACGGTCACCGCGGCCGGTCAGACCGTGCTCGGCAAGGCCCAGGTCACGGTGGTGTTCCACTGACCGTCTCGACGCGTCTCGCCGACCACACGACCTTCCGCGTCGGTGGGCCCGCGACGACGCTCCGCACCGCGGACACGACCGACGAGCTCGTCGCCGCTGTCCGGGACGCCTGGCAGGACGACGACTGGCTCGTCGTCGGCGGGGGGAGCAACCTGCTCGTCGCCGACGCGGGCTTCGACGGCACGGTCGTGCTCGTCCGCACGCGCGGCGTCGACGCGTCGACGGACGCCGACGGCGTCACGGTCCGCGTCGCGGCCGGTGAACCGTGGGACGCGTTCGTCGCGACGACCGTCGCGAACGGCTGGACCGGCCTGGAGGCCCTCAGCGGCATCCCGGGCACGGTCGGTGCCGCCCCCGTGCAGAACATCGGCGCCTACGGGGTCGAGCTGTCCGACGTGCTCACCGCGGTCGACCTCCTCGACGCGTCGACGGGGGAGCGCACGTGGGTGCCCGCGGCCGAGCTGGCGCTCGGCTACCGCACCTCGACGCTCAAGCACGGCCGTCGCGGTGTCGTGCTCGCCGTCGAGTTCCGGCTCGGCACGGCGCCGCAGGAGGGTGTGCCGGTCCGCTACGCCCAGCTCGCCGGTTCCCTCGGGGTCGACCTCGGCACGCCGGTGGCGCCGGAGACGATCCGCGAGACGGTCCTGCGGCTCCGCGGCGCGAAGGGCATGGTGCTCGACGACGCCGACCCGGACACCTGGAGCGCCGGGTCCTTCTTCACGAACCCGATCGTGTCGGCCGCCTTCGCCGAGACGCTGCCCGCCGAGGCGCCCCGCTGGCCCGCCGGCGACCAGGTGAAGCTCAGCGCGGCGTGGCTCATCGAGCACGCCGGGGTGCACCGCGGCTACGCGGTCCCGGGGTCCCGCGCAGCGGTGTCCACGAAGCACACCCTCGCGCTGACGAACCGGGGCGGCGCGACCGCCGCGCAGGTCGCGGAGCTCGCCCGGTACGTCCAGGTGACCGTGCTCAACCGCTTCGGCGTGACGCTCGTGCCGGAACCCGTCGTGGTGGGCGAGCTGACCGACTGAGGCGGTTCGCGCCTCCCGGCCGGACCCACCGTGCCGTCGACGCGACCGGACCGACGCTCAGGACGACACGAGGCGCCCCGCCGCAGCGGGGCGCCTCGTGTCGTCCGGAGCCGGGACGTGCCGTGCGCGACTAGGAGAACAGCCGTGCCAGGCGTGCGACGCCCTCGGCGATGTCGTCGTCGCCGAGTGCGTAGGACAGGCGCAGGTAGCCGGAGGGGCCGAAGGCCTCGCCCGGGACGACCGCGACCTCGGCCTGCTCGAGGATCAGGTCCGCGAGCTCGAGCGTGGTCGTCGGCGTGGACCCGGCCCACTCGCGGCCGAGCAGCGCCGTGACGTCCGGGTAGACGTAGAAGGCACCCTGCGGGGTCGGCGTCGTGAAGCCCGGGATGGCGTTGAGGCCCTCGACGATGGTGCGCCGACGACGGTCGAAGGCCGTGCGCATGGCCTCGACGGGCTCGGTCGGGCCGGTCAGGGCGGCGATCGCGGCCCGCTGCGACACGTTCGACACGTTCGACGACAGGTGGGACTGCAGGTTCGACGCGGCCTTGACGGCGTCGGCGGGGCCGACCATCCACCCGACCCGCCAGCCGGTCATCGCGTAGGTCTTGGCCACACCGTTCACGAGGATCGTCGTGTCGGCGAGGTCGGGGACCGCGTCGAGGATGCCGGTGAACCGGACGCCGTCGTACACGAGGTCCTGGTAGATCTCGTCGCTGATCACCCAGATGCCGTGCTCGAGCGCCCACTCGCCGATGGCCTTCGTCTGCTCTGCGGAGTACACCGAGCCGGTCGGGTTCGAGGGTGAGCAGAAGAGCAGGGCCTTCGTGCGCGGGGTGCGCGCCGCCTCGAGCTGCTCGACCGTGACGAGGTACTCCTGGTCGCTGCCGGCGAAGACCTCGACCGGGGTACCGCCCGCGAGCCGGATCGCCTCGGGGTAGGTCGTCCAGTACGGCGCGGGGAGCAGGACCTCGTCGCCGTCGTCGACGACGGTCTGGAACGCCTGGTACACGGCCTGCTTGCCGCCGTTCGTCACGATCACCTGTGCGGGGTCGACGGCGATGCCGGACTCGCGCGCGGTCTTGTCGGCGACGGCGCGCTTGAGCTCCGGCAGACCGGTCGCGGGCGTGTAGCGGTGGTTGGCCGGGTCCTGGGCAGCGGCGACCGCGGCGTCGACCACGTGCTGCGGCGTCGCGAAGTCCGGCTCGCCCGCGGCGAAGGAGATGACCGGGCGGCCGGCGGCCTTGAGCGCCTTGGCCTTCGCGTCCACCTTGAGCGTCGCCGACTCGGCGATCGCGGCGATCCGGCTCGCGATGCGCGGCCGGTCGGCGGCAGCGGCAGGGCTGTGGTCGGACCCGTGGCGGGCGGACTCGGGGGCGGTGGACTCGGGGCCGGGGGCTGCGGTGCTCACGGCGCCAGCCTACCGGCGCGGCACGCCGGGGCACCGCCCCGAGTGGACAGCGTGTGACGGACTCCCGTACACTCGACCACCGGTGCACGGAACGCCCAGCGTGCCGGCACCGCGGGGGATCCCACAGGGATCGTCTCCCTAGGGCGGTGGCTCAATTGGTAGAGCAGCGGTCTCCAAAACCGCAGGTTGCAGGTTCGAGTCCTGTCCGCCCTGCAAGTCTGGAAGGTGTGAAGTTGGCGAGCAAGGACATGGAAACGACGGCGGACGACGTCGTCGCGAAGGCGAAGGCCGACCGCGCCGCACGCGGTGGCCCCTTCGCTGCCATCGCCCTCTTCATCCGCCAGGTCATCGGCGAACTCCGCAAGGTCGTCACGCCGACGCGCAAGGAGCTCTTCAGCTACACCGGCGTCGTCCTGATCTTCGTGATCGTGATGATGATCCTGGTGTCGATCCTCGACTTCGTGTTCGGCCTCGGCGTCGGCTACGTCTTCGGCAACGGTCCGACGGTCTGACCCCGGCACCGCCCGGACCGCCTCCGGGCGACTCGGGCGTCGGCTGGCCTCCGCGGCTTCCGACAGGAGTACGGTCACCCGAGACGGCGCCGGACGCGAAGCGATCCGACCGCACCACCGATCCGCACCACCGAACGGAAAGAACCGCAGTGTCTGACTACTCCCGCGACGACATCGACCTCGCCACGGCTGCTGAGCAGTCCTCCGAGGTCGAGGAGAACCAGGAAGGCGACGTCGAGACCGCCGAGGGCCGTTCGGTCGAGTCGGCCGAGGAGCGTGCGATCTCCGTCGAGGACGAGGACGACGAGTCCCTCGGGCTGAGCGACGAGCCGGACGACGGCACCGTCGACACCTCGATCGACGAGGCGCTCACCGCCCTGCAGGAAGCCCGTGACCCCGAGGCGGACGCCGTCGTCGACGACGCCCTCGAGATCGACACCCCCGACGAGGCCGAGGCCGCCGTCGAGGCCGTCGAGGACGAGGAAGAGACCGAGCTCGAGGACGCCACCGCGGCCGAGGCCAACGAGACGCTCGCCGCCGACGAGGCAGCCGACGCGCTCGAGGACGAGGCCGAGGTCGACCCGTACGACGCCTTCAAGGCCGAGCTCCGGATGAAGCCGGGCAAGTGGTACGTCATCCACTCCTACGCCGGCTTCGAGCGCCGCGTGAAGTCGAACATCGAGAACCGCATGGTGTCGATGTCGATGGAGGACTCGATCTACCAGGTCGAGGTCCCCATGGAGGACGTCGTCGAGATCAAGAACGGCCAGCGCAAGCTCGTCACCCGCGTGCGCATCCCCTCGTACGTGCTCGTCCGCATGGACCTCAACGAGGACTCCTGGTCGGTCGTCCGGCACACCCCGGGCGTCACCGGCTTCGTCGGCAACGCGCACAACCCGACCCCGCTCCGCTTCGACGAGGCCTTCGGCATGCTGAAGTCCCTCGTCCAGGTCGCCGACGCCGCGCCCACCAAGGGCGGCGGCAAGTCCGGCGGTGCGCAGGCGCAGCCGCAGGCCGAGGTCGACTTCGAGGTCGGCGAGACGATCACCATCAAGGAGGGCTCGTTCGCGGGTCTGCCGGGATCGATCTCCGAGATCAAGCCGGAGAGCGGCAAGCTCACGGTCCTCGTCTCGCTCTTCGAGCGCGAGACGCCGGTCGAGCTGAGCTTCGACCAGGTCACCAAGCTCTAGCCCCTGTACCCGTCGGGTACACTGAACAGGTTTGGCCCCGCACGCTGAGCGTGCGGGGCTTCACCGCGGTCCGGATCCGCCGGGCCAGCGGGAGAGTGCACGGGTCCCCGTGCGTTCGATTCCAGGAGGAAAGCGAAACATGGCACCGAAGAAGAAGGTCACGGGCCTGATCAAGCTGCAGATCAACGCGGGCGCCGCCAACCCGGCCCCGCCGATCGGTCCGGCGCTCGGTCAGCACGGCGTGAACATCATGGAGTTCTGCAAGGCGTACAACGCGGCGACCGAGTCGCAGCGTGGCAACGTCGTGCCGGTCGAGATCACCGTCTACGAGGACCGTTCGTTCACGTTCGTCCTCAAGACCCCGCCGGCCGCCGAGCTCATCAAGAAGGCTGCGGGTGTGCAGAAGGGGTCCTCGACCCCGCACACGGTCAAGGTCGCGAAGATCTCGATGGACCAGGTCCGTCAGATCGCCGAGACGAAGCAGGCCGACCTGAACGCCAACGACATCGAGCAGGCCGCGAAGATCATCGCCGGCACCGCGCGTTCGATGGGCATCACGGTCGAGGCCTGAGCCTCCCTGCACCACACACCCCGACCCCTTCCGTGGGAGAGCCTCGCCGGCTCGTCAACCACGTAGCTCTGCAAGGAGAACACCATGGCGAAGAAGTCCAAGGCCTACCAGGCCGCGGCCGCGAAGATCGAGGCCGACAAGTTCTACACCCCGAGCGAGGCAGTCGCCCTCGCGAAGGAGACCGGCTCGGCCAAGACCGACTCGACCATCGAGGTCGCGCTCAAGCTCGGCGTCGACCCCCGCAAGGCCGACCAGATGGTCCGCGGTACGGTCATCCTGCCGCACGGCACGGGCAAGACCGCCCGCGTCATCGTCTTCGCCGTGGGCGCTGCGGCTGAGGCCGCCATCGCCGCCGGTGCCGACGAGGTCGGTGGCGACGAGCTCATCGCGAAGGTCGCCGAGGGCTACACCGCCTTCGACTCCGCCGTCGCGACTCCGGACCTCATGGGCAAGGTCGGTCGTCTCGGAAAGGTGCTCGGCCCGCGTGGCCTCATGCCGAACCCGAAGACCGGCACCGTGACCCCGAACGTCGCGCAGGCCGTCAACGACATCAAGGGCGGCAAGATCGAGTTCCGCGTCGACAAGCACGCCAACGTGCACTTCGTCGTCGGCAAGGCCTCGTTCACGCCGGAGCAGCTCGACGAGAACATCTCGACCGCGCTCGAGGAGATCGTGCGCCTCAAGCCGAGCGCCTCGAAGGGTCGCTACGTCATGAAGGGCGCCGTCTCGACGACCTTCGGCCCGGGCATTCCGCTCGACGTCAACGCGATCTGATCGACTGATCGACCGATCCACCAGGAGGGCCCGCACCGGGAACGGTGCGGGCCCTCCTGCGTGTCGGGCATCGTGTCCGGATAGCGTGGTCGGGTGCGGACCCTCGTCAACTCCCTCCGGCTGATCGTCGTCATCGCCGTGGTCGCCGCGATCCTCGGGCAGTGGCTCGTGAGCATGCGGGCGCCCGACTACTCGCCGTTCGACTTCTTCGGGTACTTCACCATCCAGTCGAACGTGTTCGTCGGAGTGGCGTTCGCTGCGACCCTCGTCGCGGCGGCCCGGCGGAAGCGCTCGGCCCTCCTGCTCAGCGGGATCCGTGGCGCGGCGACGGTGTACATCGCCACGACCGGCGTCGTGTACAACACCCTGCTCGTCGGCGCGGCGGTCGAGAACACCGTGCCGTGGTCGAACGACCTGCTGCACCGGTGGATCCCGCTGTACGTGGTGCTCGACTGGCTGCTGTTCTCGGACCGGGCCCGGCTGCTGCTGCGGCACGTGTGGTGGTTCCTGCTCTACCCGGCGGTCTGGCTCGGCGTCGTGCTGGTCCGAGGGGCGACCGACGGGTGGGTGCCGTACCCGTTCCTGGACCCGTCGCTCGGGTACGGCGTCGTCGCCCTGTACTGCCTCGGCGTCGCGGTGTTCATCGGCCTGATGGGCATCCTGGTCGTGGGGATGAGCCGGCTCCGTCTGGTGCGGGTGTAGCCGGGAACCCAGCGCGGCCGGCAGCGTGGTGCGGTGGTGCGGTGGTGCGGTGGTGTCGGGCCCGGCCGGACCTAGACGCGGAAGGCGCGGAGCTTGTCGAGGACCATGTCGGCGAGCTGCACGAGGCCGCGGATCTGGTCGTCGTCGCGGTCGACCCAGCGGCACTCCGGCTCGTCGGCCACGGGCACGAAGTCGTCATGGCGCTCCCAGACGAACAGCGTGCGGTCGGCCCCGAGCACGTACTGCTGCCACCAGACCTGCCGGAGGTAGTGCCGGGGGATGCTCCGCCAGCCCTTGCCCGTCGTCTTGATCTCGGCGAGGACGAGCCGCTGCGAACCGTCGAGGCCGACCCCGTCCGGGGTGGCGAGGTGCGCGCGGTTCGTGCTGGCGTGGAACAGGTGCGCCGAGGGCTGGATGCCGTGCGTCGCGGCCACCCACGCGGCGATCGCCGGTTCGCGGTCCTTGCCGTGCTCGGTGTACGCGTTGCCCGAGAACCGTGACCCGTACCGCTTGTCGGTGACGACGGCCTCGACCGCGCGGAGCGAGGCGAGGCGGGCGACGTCGGTCGCGGTGATCCCCATCGCGCGGGCGCGGAGCCAGGCGACGCGGTCCGATGAGTGCGCGACGATCCGCTCGGTGTGTCCACGGAGCGCGGTGAACGCGTCGTGCGCCGCAGTCGCGGCGGGGGCGCCGGACGGGGCGGCGGCGGCCGTACCCGACGGGACGGTGGACGCGTCGGCCGTGCGGGGCGTGGCGGCGGTGTGACGCGCCTCCAGGCCGGGGGTGGGGTCGGGCCGGAACGACGGAGTCGACCCGCGGGGTGCCGGGACGACCGGGTCGAAGCCCGGGTCCAGGTCGCCCCACAGGGTGGGCTGCACGATCGTCACCGTACGATTGTCACCCCGCACGCCGACAGGACGCGAACCGACGCGCCTCGACGCCGGCGTGGTCCGCCGTGAGCGGACGGGACCGTGAGCAGACGGGGCCGTGATGGACCGGACCTCGGTCAGGAGACGAGCGCCCGGCCCTCGGCGAAGGTGACGAGCTCGTCGACGCCCGCGGGGGAGAGGGCGTACCCGATCGCGAGCGCCGCGGCCCCCTGCAGCGCAGCGAACGAGCCGGCCCGGGACTGCGCGATGACGAGGTGTTCGGTGGCGAGCGGCATCGAGCGGGAGTAGACGACCTCGCGGACGCCGGCGAGCAGGTGCTCCCCGGCACGGGTGATCGAGCCGCCGAGCGCGATCACCGAGGGGTTCATCAGCGAGACGCACGTGGCGAGGACCTCGCCGATGTCCCGTCCGGCCTGTCGCACCGCACCGATGGCGTCGAGCTCGGCGCGGTTGACGAGGTCGATGACGTCGCCGCTGGTGTGCACGTCGTGGCCCTTGGCACGGAGCGCGCGGGCGATGGCGGGGCCGGACGCGACCGCCTCGAGGCAGCCGGTGTTGCCGCAGTGGCACGGGACGTCGCCGGCTCGGGACACCCGGACGTGGCCGATGTCGCCCGCGGTGCCCTGCGCGCCACGCTGGAGCTCGCCGTCCGAGACGATGCCCGAGCCGATGCCGGTGGCGACCTTGACGAAGAGCAGGTGGTCGACGTCGGGCCAGCCGTGCTGGCGCTCCCCGAGGGCGGCGATGTTCACGTCGTTGTCGAGCAGGACGTGCGCGGGGACGTGGTCGTGCAGCCACGCGGGGACGTCGAACCCGTCCCACCCGGGCATGATCGGCGGGTTCGCGGGGCGGCCGGTCGAGAACTCGACCGGCCCGGGGACGCCGATGCCGATCGCGACGACGTCCTCGCGGGACCGACCGACCTCGTCGAGCAGGTCGTCGATCGTCTCGACCAGCCAGGTCAGGGTGGGCACGGGGCCGGCGGCGATGTCGACGGCGGCCTCGCGGGTGGCGAGGGGGGTGGCGACCAGGTCGGTCACGGCGACGCGGCCGTGCGAGGCGCCGAGGTCGGCGGCGACGACGAGCCGGGCCCGCGGGACGAGCGCGACCTGGGCGGGGGGACGGCCGCCGGTCGACGCGGCGGTGTGCACGGGGCCGACGAGGCCGACGTCGATGAGCGCGTCGAGGCGCACGGCGATCGTCGAGCGTGCGAGTCCCGTCAGGGCGGCGAGCTCGGCGCGCGTCCGCGGCACACCGTCGCGGAGGATCTGGAAGAGCTCGCTCGTCCCGACCGGAGGCGACGCTGCCGTCCGTGTCAAGTCGACCATGTCGGGAGTGAACCACAGTTCGAACGCGCCACGCAACGAACCTCGTCGAAGCGGTTGCAACTTTTGCTTGACCGCCGACAGAAGGTGGTCATAGTGTGACGCTCGATCAGCGACGATCCATCATCTCGACGAGGAGAACACCCGGTGACCCAACCCCTGTCGGTCCAGCTCTACACCGTGCGGGACGCCCTCTCGGCGGACCTGCTCGGCACGCTCCAGCGCATCGCGGCCATCGGCTACACCGACGTCGAGGCCTTCGGCTTCGTCGACCGCGCCGAGGCCCTCCGCGACGCCCTGGCCGAGGCCGGCCTCCGGAGCCCGAGCGGCCACGCCCGTCTGCTGGACGCCGGCGAGCAGGACCTGGAGCAGATCTTCCACGCGAGCACGACGATCGGCCTCGGCACCCTCATCGACCCGCACATCGACGAGTCGCGCTGGACGACGCGCGAGGACGTCGAGGCCGCCGCCCGCGAACTCAGCGCCCTCGCCCCGCGCGCCGCCGACCACGGTCTGGTGCTCGGCTACCACAACCACGCGTTCGAGTTCTCGAACCGCATCGACGGCGTCTCGGCCTACGAGGTCTTCGCGGACGCCCTGTCCGACGACGTCGTGCTCGAGCTCGACACCTACTGGGTGGCGGTCGGCGGGGACGACCCCGTCGCGGTCATCCGGAAGTACGGCGACAAGGTGCGCTTCCTGCACGTCAAGGACGGCGACGGCTCGCACGACGACAAGCGGCAGGTCGCCGTGGGGAACGGCGTCATGCCGATCCGCGAAATCGTCGCCGCGGCACCCGACGCGCAGCACGTCGTCGAGCTCGACGACCACGAGGGCGACGTCCTGCAGGCCGTCGCCGACTCCTACACGTTCCTCGAGGGGGCCCGCGCATGACCACCACGGACACGACCGCCGACCAGCACGCCGCCGGGGCGACCCGGACCGGCCCCGTCGGCGTCGGCGTCATCGGCGCCGGGGTCATCTCCGATCAGTACCTGTCGAACCTCACGGTGTTCCCCGACCTCGAGGTCCGGTTCATCGCCGACATCGACGAGCCCCGCGCCGCCGCGCAGGCCGAGAAGTGGGGCGTCCCCGGGTCCGGCTCGGTGGCGGAGCTCCTCGCCGACGACGACATCGAGATCGTCGTCAACCTGACCATCCCGGCCGCCCACGTCGAGGTCGCCCTGCAGGCCCTCGCCGCCGGCAAGCACGTGTGGGGCGAGAAGCCCTACGCCCTCGACCGGGAGAGCGCCGCGCAGCTCCGCGACGCCGCTGCCGCCGCCGGGAAGACCGTCAGCGTCGCCCCGGACACGTTCCTCGGCGCTGGCCTGCAGACCGCCCTCCGCACCATCCGCGAGGGTCGGATCGGTACGCCGCTGAACGGGCTGACGCTCTTCCAGAGCCCCGGCCCCGAGTCGTGGCACCCGAGCCCCGAGTTCCTGTTCGCGTACGGTGCCGGCCCGCTGTTCGACATCGGCCCGTACTACATCACGACCCTCGTGCAGGCGTTCGGCCCGGTGGCGAAGGTCACCGCGACGGCGTCGAGGTCCCGTGCCACGCGGACGATCGGATCGGGTCCGAAGGCCGGCACCGAGTTCCCGGTCGACGTGCCGACGAACCACTCCGCGCTCATCCAGTTCGAGGGTGGCGGGAGCGCCCAGAGCGTCTTCTCGTTCGAGTCGGACCGCGGCCGGACCGGCTTCGTCGAGGTCGCGGGGGAGACCGGCACGGTCGTGTTCCCGGACCCGAACGAGTTCGACGGCGACACCCGGCTCTTCGCGCACGGCGCCGAGGAGCCCGAGACGATCCCCGCGGTCGGCTCCACCTACTCGCGCGGGACGGGCGTGGTCGACCTGGCCCGCTCGCTCCGCGCCGGCCAGGACAACCGGGTCCCCGGTGCCCTCGCCTTCCACGTCCTCGACGTGATGGTCTCCATCGCCGAGGCGGCAGAACGTGGCGAGACGGTGCTCGTCCAGAGCACCGTCGAGCCCTCCCCGACCCTCCCCGAGGGCTGGGACCCCGCGGAGCAGACCCTGTCCTGACCGGACGGGGCGCGCACCGCCGCAGGCCGGCACCGACGTCGGCCCGCACGCACACAGCAGCACCCGACACGCACCACCCTCAGCACCATCTCAACGACGAGAAAGTAGAGAGTCATGCGCACTGCCATCCGCGCACTGGCCATCACAGCGGCCGCGGCACTGACCGTGACCGGCCTGGCGGCCTGCTCCTCCGGCGGGTCGTCCGGTTCCTCCGGCGACACGAAGACGCTCACCTACTGGGCGTCGAACCAGGGCACCTCCCTGCAGAACGACAAGGAGGTGCTCACCCCCGTGCTCGAGAAGTTCACCAAGGAGACCGGGATCAAGGTGAACCTCCAGGTCATCGGCTGGAACGACCTGCAGAACAAGATCCAGACCGCCGTCACCTCGGGCCAGGGCCCGGACGTGGTGAACATCGGCAACACCTGGGCGACCTCGCTCCAGGCCACCGGCGCCTTCCAGGAGTTCGGTGACTCGGAGATGAAGGCGATCGGCGGCGCCGACAAGTTCGGCAAGGTCGCACTGTCCACCGGTGGCGCCCCCGGCAAGACCGTCACGAGCGTCCCGCTCTACGGCCTCGCCTACGGCCTGTACTACAACAAGCAGATGTTCAAGGACGCCGGCCTCGAGGCACCCACCACGTGGGAGGACCTCACCGCCGACGCGAAGAAGCTCACCTCGGGCGACAAGTACGGCTTCACGATCGCGGGCGGCTCGTACACCGAGAACTCGCACTTCGCGTTCATCACCTCGGCGCAGAACGGCGGCGAGTGGTTCGACAAGGACGGCAAGCCGACCTTCACCGAGAAGGGCAACGTCGAGGGCATCAAGCGCTACCTCGACCTGATGCAGTCCGACAAGGTCGTCAACCCGTCGAACGCGCAGTACGACAACGGCACGCAGGCGGTCTCGGACTTCGCGAACAAGAAGGCCGCGATGATGCTGACGCAGAACAACGCGAACGCCACCATCACGTCGCAGGGCATGACCACCGACGAGTTCGGTGTCGTCCCCTTCCCGACCACCGCTGACGGCAAGGACATCGCGTCCTTCCCGGCCGGCATCAACCTGTCGGTCTTCAAGAACACGAAGAACAAGGACGGCGCGCTGAAGTTCGTCAAGTACATGACGAGCGCGGACACGCAGGCAACGCTCGACAAGCCGTACTCGGCCCTGCCGGTGCTCGCCTCGGCTGCCGACTCGGTCACCGACGAGCAGACGAAGACGTTCCTCGACATCTACAACAACAAGGCGAAGCCGCTCCCGCTGGTGCCCGCCGAGGACCAGTTCGAGTCGACGGTCGGCAAGGCGATGAACGACATGTTCGCCAAGATCGCCACCGGCTCGACCGTGTCGGAGAGCGACATCAAGTCGGCGCTGCAGACGGCGCAGGACCAGGTCTCCCAGGCCGCCGGTTGATCCGCCTGGAGGCCCGGATCGCGTCCGCCAGGACGCGTCCGGGCCTCCGCCCCCTCGCTGGTGACCCGCGGCACGTCCGTCGGTCCGCACCAGCGGTCCCACACCCGGCCACGCGCCGGGGGTGAGCCGATCGGCTCACGCATGCCGTTCCTCCAGGGCGTCGGCCCGGCTGCTGCCGCAGCCGTCCCGACGGTCCGGGGGACGACGCACCCGATCCCCACCTCGCCGGAAGGCCACCACCCATGTCAACCTCGGTCCTGCCCGACTCCGAGCGCATCGACCTGACGCACACGAAGGGTCCGACGCTGTCGGGCCCGCAGTCGGCCCGCAAGCCGAAGCGTCACTGGTTGCCGTACGCGCTCGTCGCACCGGCGATCCTGTTCGAGCTGCTCATCCACATCGTGCCGATGGTCACCGGCATCTGGATCTCGTTCATCCAGCTCACCAAGTACTTCATCGCCAACTGGGGCGCGGCACCCTTCGCCGGGCTGCGGAACTACCAGGTCGCGATCGACTTCGACCAGGCCATCGGCAAGGGCGTGCTCAACTCCTTCCTGATCACCTGCGGCTTCACGCTCCTGGTGGTCGCGCTGTCGTGGACGTTCGGCATGGCCGCCGCGGTCGCGCTGCAGAAGCCGTTCAAGGGCCGGGGCCTGTTCCGCACGCTCTTCCTCGTGCCGTACGCGCTGCCGATGTACGCCGGGGTCATCACCTGGAAGTTCATGTTCCAGCGCGACTCGGGTGCGGTGAACCACATCCTGGTCGACCAGCTCGGGTTGTTCGGGGGCCAGGCGCCGTTCTGGCTGATCGGGTCCAACGCCTTCGTCTCGGTCGTCGTCGTGGCGATCTGGAAGACCTGGCCGTTCGCCTTCCTCATGCTCATGGCCGGCCTGCAGTCCGTGCCGAACGACGTCTACGAGGCCGCGTCGGTCGACGGTGCGAAGCCGTTCCGCCAGTGGCGTTCGATCACGCTGCCGATGGTCCGCCCGGTCAACGTGACGCTCGTGCTCGTGATGTTCCTCTGGACGTTCAACGACTTCAACACACCGTTCGTGCTGTTCGGCTCGACCGCGCAGCCGCCGGCAGCCGACCTGCTCAGCTTCCACATCTACAACGCGTCGTTCATCACCTGGAACTTCGGCTCCGGCGCCGCGATGAGCGTCCTGCTCCTCATCTTCCTGCTCATCGTCACGGGCATCTACCTCGCCGTGACCAACCGGAGGTCCGTCCGTGCGTGAGACACTCGGCGCCAAGTCGTTCAAGATCATCACGATCGTCCTGCTGACGCTCTTCACCGTCGTCCCGCTCTACGTCATGATCACGACGGCCATGAAGCCGCTCGGCGACGTGCAGAACGACTTCACGTGGATCCCGACGAACATCACCTTCCAGCCGTTCATCGACATGTGGTCGACCGTCCCGCTGGCGAAGTACTTCGTCAACTCGCTGGTCGTCTGCACCGTCGCGACGCTGTTCTCGCTCGTCATCGCGACGTTCGCGGCGTACGGCGTCTCGCGCTGGAACTTCAAGGGCAAGAGCACCTTCACCACCGCGGTGCTCTCCACCCAGATGTTCCCCGGCGTGCTGTTCCTGCTGCCGCTGTTCCTCATCTTCACGAACCTCGGCAACGCCCTCGGCATCCAGCTGGTCGGCTCGTGGCTCGGCCTGATCATCACGTACCTGACGTTCACGCTGCCGTTCTCGATCTGGATGCTGTCCGGCTACTTCGAGACCATCCCGCGCGAGCTCGACGAAGCCGCGATGGTCGACGGGTCCGGCCCGATGGGCGCGCTGTTCCGCGTGATCCTGCCGTCGGCCCGACCGGGTCTGGTCGCGGTCGGCATCTACTCGTTCATGACGGCGTGGGGTGAGGTGCTGTTCGCCTCGGTCATGACGAACGGCGACGGGCAGCTGCTGGCGAACGGCCTGCAGCAGTACTCGACGCAGACGAACGTGTACTGGAACCAGATCATGGCGGCCTCGCTGGTCGTCTCGATCCCGGTCGTGATCGCGTTCCTCATCGTGCAGCGGCAGTTCGTCGCCGGCCTGACCGCGGGCGCGGTCAAGTAGCACGCCCTCGCAGGAGCGACGGCCCCGGCGTCCACCGCCGGGGGCCGTCGCTCTCGCACGTCCGGAGAGGATGGAACCATGACCGGGACCCGAGGGCGGCAGCTGCTGCCCGGACAGACCAGCCGCGTGCACGTGTACGACCTGGCGTCGCGGACCAGCCGGCTCGTGTTCGCGTCGTCGTCACTGCTCGTCGAGGCGCCGAACGTGCTCGACGAACGGACGCTCGTGCTGAACGGCGACGGCGACCTGTGGCTGCTCCGGCTGCCCGACGACGGCACCGTGCTCGACGAGACCGCGTTGGTCCGTGTGCCGATGGACGGCGTCGACGAGATCAACAACGACCACGTGCTCGACCCGGCGGGCGGCTCCGTCGTGGTGAGCGCCCGCGACGGCGAGCTGTACCGCGTGCCGCTGCCCGACGGCGGACCGACCACCCGCATCACCGACGTCGCCGCGGCGCTCCCCGTGCGCCGGAAGTTCTACCTGCACGGCATCGCCCCCGACGGGTCGTCGCTCGCCGCGATCGTGGGGGAGCTGTCCGAGGACGGCGTCTGGACCACCGACGTCGCCCTCGTCGACCCGGCCACGGGCGAGCCGACCTTCCTGACGCGCGACGGACACCCGGACGACGGCTGCACGGTCACGCCCGACGGCGGGACGGTCCTGTGGAACACCGAGCGGTTCACGCCGGGCACCGCGCAGCTCGCGGCCGTCCGGCTCGACGGCGGGGACCCGGTGCGGATCACGGCCGACGACCGGGTCGACTGGTTCCCGCACCTGTCACCGGACGGCGCGCACCTGCTGTACCTGTCGTACGAGCCCGGCGTCCAGGGGCACCCCGCCGACCACCGGGTCGAGCTCCGGCTGCTGCCCGGGTCGCTCGTCCGTGGTGCCCGGATCGCCGTGGTGCCGGAGACGCTCGTGGCGCTCGACGGGGGTCAGGGCACCGTGAACGTGCCGCCGTGGTCGCCGGACTCGACGTGGTTCGCGTACTGCGACTACCCGGTCGCGGGGTAGGACGGCCCGGCCGGGTCAGCCGGCGTCGCCGTAGGTCCGGCGCAGGTGTTCGGCGTAGCCGCCGGGCGTCCGGCCCGCGAACCGGCCGCTCGTCACCACGGGGAGGTCCTCGGTGTCGCGCACCCGGAAGCCGAGGGCCCGGGCCCGCGCGACGAGCCGGACGTCCTCGTGCTCGGGGACGGGGTCGAAGCCGCCGACGGCGGTGTCGACGTCCGCGCGCACGCCGAGGTTCGCGCCGTGCACGTGCCCGAGCGTCGCACCGGGCGGGTGTGCTGCCCGCCACCGGGCCAGGACGTCCGCGTCGAGGTCGTCCGCGTCGGGGACCACCGCGCCGACGAGCACGTGCGCGCCGTCGGTGAGTGCCGCGAGGTGCTGCCGCAGCCAGTCGGGGTCGACGCGCGAGTCCGCGTCGGTGTGCGCGAACCAGTGGCCCGCCGGGGCGACGGGGTCGGTGGCGGCCGTCGGGAGCGGCGTGCGTCCGGCGCCGAGCACCCGCGCGTGGGCGACGCCGAGCGCCCGAGCCCGCCCGACGCCCACGTGCGCGGAGGCCAGGACGTGCAGCGTCCGGTCGTCCCAGGTGGCGTCGGACGACCTGGCCGCGGCGACCACGGCGGCCGTGCCGTCCGTGCAGCCGTCGAGCACGAGGGTGACGCCGACCCGGACCCCGGGCGACGCCGCGCGCACGGCACGGACGGCGTCCGCGAGGGCGGACAGACAGCGTCCGACGGCGGCCTCCTCGTCGTGCACGGGCACGACGACGTCCACCCGGCGGGGCCAGACGGGGTCGGTCCGCGCGGGCACGGCGACCGCGGTCCGCCCGGTCACGGGGCGAGTCCCTCGGTGCGGGCGACGGACCGCACGTCGGGCCCCGGGAACACGCTGAGCACGAAGTCGTCCTCGACGTGGTGGACCAGCCGCGGCCGGGGCCAGCGTGCGCCGATCCGTGCGTCGACGGTGTCCCCGTCGGAGACGGCCTCGTCGTCGGGGTGCCGCCAGTGGCAGGTCACCAGCACCCCGTCGTCGTCGAGCGAGCCGAGCACGCGGTCCACGGTGCGGTCGAGGTCGTCCGGGGACAGGTAGTAGCCGACCTCGGACAGGACCACGAGGTCCCACCGGCCCGCCGGCCACTCCGCCGGGAACGCGGCCTGCTCGAACCGGGCCGCGGGCGCACGACGCCGTGCGCGGTCGAGCGGTGCCGCGGCGATGTCCGTCCCGAGCACGGCGTCGGCACGCTCGGTGAGCGCAGCGGTGAGCACCCCGGTCGCGCACCCGAGCTCGAGCGCCGACCGGAACCGTTCGCGGGGGAGGGCGGCGAGGGTGACGGCACGCTTCCGGCGCTCGTACCAGGACCCGTCGAAGTCCCACCCCTCGGGCTTCCGGGCGTAGTGCTCGTCGAAGGACGCCCGCGAACGGGACGACGGGACGGTGGCGTCGGCGAGGGTGGCGTCGGCGTCGGCGTCGTCCGTGGCCGGGTCCGGCACGAAGAACCACTCCTCGGCCCGCAGGTGGTGCGCCGCGTGCCGGTCGTCGACGACCGCCTCGTCGCCCGGCGCGGGGGAGAGCGGCTCTGTCTGCGACGGGTACGCCGCCAGCGCCCGGGCCTTCCGGTCGCGCACGGCAGCGTCGAGCGGGAGCACCCGTGCCCGCTCCCACGGTGCGGCGGGGGCGTCCGGGGTGTCCCAGTGCCAGGTCCACACCGGGTACGACAACAGCGCGGTGCCGGGGGTCGCGGCGACGAGCTCCTCGGCGACCTCGCCGGCGATCCGGTGGTCGCGGTGACCGTCCCCGCGCCACGGCGCCACGACGAGCGTCGGTCGGGCCGCCCCGGCGAGGCGTGCCGCGAGGGCACGACGGAGCTCGTCGCGGTGCTCGCGGAGCCCGCCGTCCGGGACGGTCAGCTCGGTGGCGCTCGCCGCGGGGTGCAGCGTGCCGAGTGCGGCGCGGAACTCGGCACGTCGCCGGGTCACGAGTGCGTCCGGCGTCGTCGTGGGGGAGTCGGGGTGGGAGCCCTCGCCCGCGGTCACGAGCAGCACGTGGACGGGGGTGCCGGCGTCGGCCGCGGTCGCGATCAGCCCGCCCGCGCCGAGGGTCTCGTCGTCGGGGTGCGGAGCGACGACCACGACCGACCCCACCCCGGCGAGGTCGACGGTCGCGGCACCGACGCCGGCCAGGAACGTCGTCCACGCCGCCGGGTCGGTCCCGGGCTCGCGGTGGTCGAAGCTCACCACGCGACACCGCCGCGCTCGAGGACGATGCGGCCGACGCGGGCGAGGTCACGGTCGCCGTGGTCCTGGAGCACGTAGAGCTCGAGGTCGGCGACCCGCGCCGCGACCGCGGGGTCCTGTGCGAGCGGACCGGGTCCGATCGTCCGGACGACGCGCTCGCGCACCCGGTCGGCCGCGCGACGCACCCGCGACCGGACGGTCTGCGCGAGCAGCGGCCAGTCCGGCTCCGCGCCGGGCGCGCCACCCGCGACGACCGCGTCGATGCGGGCCGCGGCGGTGGCGACCGCGTCCTCGGCGTCCTCGAGGTCGAGGACGGTGGCGCCGAGCGCGGCCTGCAGCAGCTCGCTCTCCGGGCGGGCCCGGGCGAGGTCGCGGAGCACCCGTGCGAGTCCGACCGTGCCGCCCCACCAGCACGCCGCGACGCCGATCCCGCCCCAGGCGAACCCGGGACGACGGAGGTACCAGCCGGGTGCCCCCACTGTCTGCGCGGCGACCCCGACGAGGTCGACCGGTCCGCTCGGGACGTCCGGCATGCCGCGGGCGACCCAGGCCTCGTCGTGCACGGTGACACCGCCCTGGCGCAGCTCGACCGCGACGAGCACCCGTTCGTCGCCGAGGTGCGCCGTGACGAGGGCGTGCGAGAGCGACGACGCGAGCGAGCACCACGGCTTCGTCCCGTCGAGCACGACCGCGGTGCCGGAGGGCACGGCAGGCGACGGTCCCGGCGGAACGTCCCGGTCGGCGGACGACACCGTCGCGCCGAGCCGGAGCCCGGGCGCCTCGGCCGCGAACACGCCCCACGACGACCCGGCCGGGGCGGCGACGCCGGCCTGCGCGAGGATCGCGAGGGCGTCGAGGTGTGGTTCGAGGACCCGCGCCGCCTGCACGTCGGCCGCGGCGACCGCCGCGAGCGTCGCGAAGGACGCGCCGGCCGTGCCCGCGGACAGGAGCGGGGCGGTGGCGCCGAGCGCCCGGACCACCGCGAGCCGGTCCGCCGGGGCCGCACCGGGCCTCCCGCCCGGTCCCGCGACCGCGGTCGCGGCCCGCACCGCCCGTCCGACCGCTTCGGTGTCGACGTCCTGGGCGGACGGGGGCCAGGCGGGGGATCGCAGCACGCCGCCACGCTACGGAGCGCTCCCCGGGTGCCCTCACGGCGCCCGGCGGGGAGTCGACGGGTGATCCACAGAGCGCGGACGGTTCCTCCACAGTGTGCTCATAGGAAACCCTCGACACTGGGAGTGTGACCATCTCCCAGCCCACCGCAGCCCCGCGCCTCACCCGTGCCGACGGTTCCCCGTTGCGCATCCTCGTCGTCGACGACGAGGCCAGTCTCACCGACCTGCTCTCGATGGCGCTCCGGTACGAGGGCTGGGAGGTCAAGAGCGCGAACGGCGGGCAGGAGGCGCTGGCCACCGCGCGCGAGTTCCGGCCCGACGCGATGGTGCTCGACGTGATGATGCCCGACCTCGACGGCCTGCAGGTGCTCGCCCGGCTCCGGCAGAACGACGACGACACCCCGGTGCTGTTCCTCACCGCCAAGGACTCCGTCGAGGACCGCGTCTCCGGGCTCACCGCGGGCGGCGACGACTACGTCACGAAGCCGTTCTCGCTCGAGGAGGTCGTCGCGCGGCTCCGCGGGCTCGTCCGCCGCTCGCAGATCTCGGTCTCCGAGGCCGGGGACTCCCGCATCGTCGTCGGGGACCTCGTGCTCGACGAGGAGTCCTACGAGGTGTCCCGGGCCGGCCGCCCGATCGAGCTGACGGCCACCGAGTTCGAGCTCCTCCGCTTCCTCATGCGCAACCCCCGCCGGGTGCTCAGCAAGGCGCAGATCCTGGACCGTGTGTGGTCGTACGACTTCGGCGGCAAGTCGAGCGTCGTCGAGATCTACATCTCCTACCTGCGCAAGAAGATCGACGCCGGCGAGACCCCGATGATCCACACCGTGCGCGGTGTCGGGTACGTCATCAAGCCGACCTCCTGAGGGCGCACCCGTGACCCTCCGCCGCCGGCTCGTCCTGGTCACCGTCGCGCTCGCGGTCGCCGTCAGCACCGTGATCGGCGCGGGCAGCATCATCGCGCTCGCCTCGATCCAGCGGTCCGCCATCGACCACCAGCTGCAGTACGCGACGAACCGGGCGCAGCGCTCCGTCGAGCAGCAGGGGCCGAACGGGCCCGGACTCGACATCGCCCGGCCGAGCGGGCAGGCAGCGGGGACGCTCACGGCCTACTTCCTCAACGGCGACGTCGTGGTCGGCAGCGTCATCGACAACGCCGGCGACCTCGGACGGCTCAGCAGCGACGTGGTCCGACCGCTCGGCACGGTCACGGTCGACGGTCGGGCGCACACCGTGGACCTCGGCGGGGACCTCGGGCGCTACCGGGTCACGGCCGCGCCGGTCGGCCCCGCCGTGCTCGTCGTCGGCCTGCCGATGACCCCGGTGTACGAGAGCGTCGGGAAGCTCCTCGTGGTGGTGCTCGTCGTGACCGTGCTGGCCCTGCTCGCAGCCTCGGCCGTCGCCGCGCTCGCCGTCCGCCGCTCCCTGCGGCCGCTCGACCGGGTCGCCGAGACCGCCTCCGCGGTGGCACGGACGCCCCTCGACCGCAGCGACGTGCTCGACGGCGTGCGCGTCCCCGACACCGACCCGCGCACCGAGGTCGGACGGGTCGGCACCGCGTTCAACCGCATGCTCGGCCACATCGGCGCCGCGCTGCAGGCCCGGGAGCGGTCCGAGCAGCAGGTCCGGCAGTTCGTCGCCGACGCCTCGCACGAGCTCCGCACGCCGCTCGCCTCGGTGCGCGGGTACGCCGAGCTCACCCGTCGCATGGGCGGGGACCTGCCGCAGGACGTCGTCTACGCGATGGGCCGGATCGAGAGCGAGTCGATCCGGATGACCTCGATGGTCGAGGACCTGCTGCTGCTCGCTCGCCTCGACGAGGGCCGCGAGGTCCAGTTCGCCGAGGTCGACCTCACCGGCCTCGTGCTCGACGCGGTGAACGACGCCCACGCGGCCTCGCCGGCGCACGCGATCGCCGTCGACGTCCCGGACGAGCCGGTCGTGGTCCCCGGCGACGCGGCCCGGCTGCACCAGGTGGTCGTCAACCTCGTCACGAACGCACGGACCCACACCCTGGAGGGCACGCGGATCACCGTCGGCCTCACCCCGGTCGGAGCCGGCGCCGGGGGCGGCGTCGACCTGACGGTCCGGGACGACGGGCAGGGCATCGACCCCGCGTTCGTGCCGAAGCTGTTCGAGCGCTTCGCCCGGGCCGACAGCTCGCGGTCGCGGAGCGCGGGGTCGACCGGGCTCGGGCTCGCGATCGTGGACGCGGTCGTGCAGGCGCACGGCGGCTCGGTCACGGTGACGAGCGAGCCGGGCGACACCGTGTTCACGGTACACCTGCGCGCGGTGCGGCCGGGCGCTGGTGGGGCCGCGGACGCGCGCGACGCGGTGGCGTCGGACACCTGACGGACGGGAGGCGCGGGGCGGCGCCGCCACGGGCCTCCCGTCCGGCCGGTGGTGGGGTTCCGGCGCGGGCCTGCGTCGGGTGGTTGGGTGCGGTGCCGGTCCTGTGGTACCGTTCTCGAAGCCAAAGACCGCCGGTCGTCTGTGCGCTTGCGCGCAGACCGAAGGTCCTCACTCGTGAGGAAGCCAGCGCAGGTGTTCCGAACCACTCCTACCGTTCGCGGGGGAGCAGCTCCGAGCCTCTGCGCCGGGGCTTTCTTCATGTGTGCAGGTCCTGGGGCTAGCCGGCAAGAACCCCAAGGAGAACCATGGCGAACAAGGAAGCTGCGGTCGCCGAGCTCACGGATGCATTCCAGAGCTCGAACGCCGTTCTGCTCACCGAGTACCGCGGTCTCACGGTCGCGCAGCTCAAGGAGCTCCGCAACTCGATCCGTGAGCACGCCACGTACGCCGTGGTGAAGAACACGCTGACCAAGATCGCGGCGAACAACGCCGGCATCACGTCGTTCGACGACGAGCTCGCCGGTCCGTCCGCTCTCGCCTTCGTCCACGGTGACACCGTCGCCGTCGCGAAGTCGCTGCGTGCATTCGCCAAGGCGAACCCCCAGCTCGTGGTGAAGGGCGGTTACTTCGACGGTAACCCGCTCACCGCGACCGAGGTGGACAAGCTCGCCGACCTCGAGTCCCGTGAAGTCCTGCTCGGCAAGCTCGCCGGCGCCTTCAAGGCCTCGCTGTTCGGTGCTGCGTACCTGTTCCAGGCACCCCTCTCGCAGGCCGTCCGCACCGTGGACGCCCTTCGCGAGAAGCAGGAGTCCGCGGCCTGACCAGGCACGCGTTCATCAACCACACGTACTAGCTAGTAGTAGGAGAAAATCATGGCGAAGCTTTCGCAGGACGAGCTCATCGAGGCCTTCAAGGAGCTCACGCTCATCGAGCTCTCGGACTTCGTGAAGAAGTTCGAGGAGGTCTTCGAGGTCACCGCTGCTGCCCCCGTCGCGGTCGCCGCGGCCGGTGGCGCTGCTGCCCCCGCCGAGGAGGTCGAGGAGAAGACCGAGTTCGACGTCGTGCTCAAGTCGGCCGGTGACAAGAAGATCCAGGTCATCAAGGAGGTCCGTGGCCTCACGTCGCTCGGCCTGGGCGAGGCCAAGGCGCTCGTCGAGACCGCCGACGCCAAGGTGCTCGAGGGCGTCAACAAGGAGACGGCCGACAAGGCGAAGGAGGCCCTCGAGGCCGCCGGCGCCACGGTCGAGCTCGCGTAGTTCCGACCTCACGGTCACGAAGGCCGCTGCCCCTCGGGGTGGCGGCCTTCGTCGTGTGCGGGGGCGGGGTGGTGGTG
>NZ_MCIG01000091.1 GCF_001705035.1 Curtobacterium sp. UCD-KPL2560
GCCGCACCGGCGCGCGTCCGACGGTGGGTCGCGCCGAGCATGGGTGCGTGCCCACCACGGATCCCCCCACCACAGACCCGCCGACCACAGACCCGCCGGCCACAGACCCGCCGGCCACAGACCCGCCGACCACAGCCCCGCCGGCCGCGGTCCGACCCGCCGCGGTCCGACCCGGTGCGGCCCGACCGTGGGCCGATGCCGTCGCCTCCGTCAGCGCTGGATGCCGAGCACGTCCGCCGTCACGCCCGTGGTGTCCCACCCGCCGCCCGAGGACTGCAGCACGGTGCCGTCCGACATCCGGAGCAGCATCGACCCTCCGCTGCCGCCCGCGACCGTCGTGGCGGTGCCCTCGGCCTTCGGCAGCGTCGTCGAGCGGCCACCGACCGTCGACCGGACGACGTCGGGGCCGCTGTCGGCCTGCCCGACCGACACGACGTCGCTGTCGTTCACCCACGCGGCACCGACGGCCTGGCCGGTGGCCGCCTGCACACGGACCGGCGGGCCGAGGCTCGTCGGGGTGCGGTCCGAGCCGCGGGTGATCGCCATGACGTAGAGCGCCGGGCCGTCCGCGGTCTGGATGAGGGCGAGTGCCCGGGTCGAGTCCCGGGAGACCTGGAAGGATACGAGCTGGCCCGCGGGCAGCGTCGTGGCGACCTGGTGCGGGTCGCCGCCGAGCCCGTAGGCGGTGACCTGCCGGGTGTCGCCGGCCCGGCCGACCCAGACGTACCCGAGGTCGTCGACGGACGGCGGTACCAGACCCTCGGACGCGTCGACCCGCAGGGCGTCACGACCCCGGACGACCACCACACCGCTCGCGTTGCCGACCGCGACCGTCGAGCCGTCGGACCCGAGGGCGAACGACGTCGGGTCGAGCGCGGCCACGGCGTCGCCGGTTCCGCCGCCGAGCGCGGCGACCTTGCCGCCGGCAGCCGCGAAGCCGACCTGGTCGTCGCGGAGCACCAGCGGACGCGGGTCGACGTCGGGGTTGACCTGCGCCGCGGAGCCGTCCTGCTCGGGGTTCGCGAACGTCGCGCCCTCGATCGTGATCGACACCGAGGACACCGACGCGACCGACGCCAGCGACCGCGTGAGCTGTTCGCGCATGCGCGCCTTGTCGGCTCCGCTGGCGCCCAGGGCACCGCTCGACAGGTCCACCGCGGCGGTGCCGTTCTCGATGGTCACGGCGTTCAGGGACAGCTGCGTGCCCTCCGGGAAGGCGGAGACGACCGCGCCCTTGAGCCACTCGGCCGGTCCGGCGAGCAGCGCGCTCGCGATCCGGGTGCTCGTCGACGACCGCGCCAGGAACCACCGTTCGTCGGGCACGAGGTACTGGTAGGTCGGGTCGAAGAAGTAGAGGGCGTGCTCCTGGAACGACGCCTCGAAGCTCACCGGGGTCAGGACGATCCCGTCGGGGGCGTACGCGATCCGCCACTCGCCGTCCTGTCGGACGAACTGGAACGTCAGGGTCGAGGTCGTCGGTCGGACGGCCTGGGTGTACTCGCCGTTCGCGTCCACCGTGGCCGTCGCGGTCAGCGTGTAGGTCAGCTCCCGGTCGGCCGCCCGCTCGACCGTGCCGTTGCCGGGGACGATCGTGACGCCGCGGCGGGGGTTCCACTTGCTCGCGAACCCGTCGGCGAGGAACGCCCGGGCGATCGCGTAGTCGTCCTGCGCGCCCGTACCGGCGGCGATGAACCCGCGCAGCACGGCGGTCTGGTCGGCCCCGGCGACCGGGCGGTCGGGGCGGTAGTCGAACCCCGAGATCGACTCGTCCTGCACGGACTGCCCGGCGCGGACCGGGCCGTCGGTCGGGATCGCGGCGCAGGCGGCCAGGGCGACGGCTGCGAGGGCCGCCGTGACGACGGCGACCAGCGGACGGAGGCGGCGGCGCACGCGCGGGCGGGCCGCGGAGCGCGGGGGCACGGAACGCGCGGGCACGGCGGACGCCGGGCGCTCGTCGGGACGCGTGGGCATCAGCGGTCCTCCCTGACGGCGCGGGGGCCGTCGTAGTCCTCGTCGAGCTCGGGCAGCGGGATCGCCGAGGTCGCGGTGCCGACGGCCTCGCCGCGGGGCAGGGTGAGCACGAACGTCGAGCCCTCGCCCGGGCGCGACCAGACGTCGATGCGGCCACCGTGCAGCCGGGCGTCGCCGAGCGAGATCGCCAGCCCCAGCCCGGTGCCGCCGATGGTGCGCCGGCGACTCGGGTCGGCCCGCCAGAACCGGTCGAACACGCGCGCGGCGTCCTCGGGCGGCATCCCGATGCCCTGGTCGCGCACGGCGATCGCGACGGACCGCGAGTCGCTGTCGACGACGACCTGGACCGGCTTCCCGTCGGCGTGCTCGATCGCGTTGCCGACGAGGTTGCGCAGGATGCGCCGCACCCGCTTGGCGTCGAGCTGCATGGTCGTGTGCCCGCCCGGCGTCACGAGCTGCAGGGCGGTGTCGGCCCGCTCGGCGAGCGGCTGGAACTCCTCGACGATGTCCGCGGCGAGCGCCGCCGGCACAACCGGCTCGGTGTCGAGCTGCACGGCCTGGGCGTCGTACCGGGAGATCTCGAGCAGGTCCGCGAGCAGGAGTTCGAACCGCTCGACCTGGGTGTGCAGGAGCTCGGCGGACCGGCCGACCGAGGGCTCGAAGGAGTGCCGCGAGTCGAACAGCATGTCGCCCGCGAGCCGGATCGTGGTCAGCGGCGTCCGGAGCTCGTGGGACACGTCGGACACGAAGCGCTGCTGCACCCGGGAGAGCTCGGCGAGCTGGGTGATCTGGCGGCTCACGGCGTCGGCCATGTCGTTGAAGCTCCGCGCCAGGATCGCGATGTCGTCGTAGCCGCGGACCGGGATGCGCTCGTCGAGGCGTCCGGCGGCGATCTTGCGACTGGTCTCGGCCGCGCCGCGGATCGGGACGACCACGAGCCGCACCACGAGCGACGTCACGAGCGCGATGAGCACGATGAGCGCGACCCCGCCGATGGACAGGGTCTGCGACACGAAGTCGAGCGTCTGCTGCGCGTCGGACAGGTCGTAGACGATGTACAGCTCGTACTGCCCCGCGCTCGGGATCTGCAGCACGGAACCGACCGCGAGCCCGGGTTCACGGCGCCCGCCGTCGTCGAGCTGCACGGCCTGCAGGCTGAGGCGGCCGGTGTCCTTCGCGACCTCTCGCCGCAGCTGGTCGGTGATCACGGCGTCGGGGAACTCGGGGCTCGCGAGGTTCTGCAGCGTCTGCGGGCTGGTCTGCCCGGGCGTGCGCTCGATCGCGATGGTCGTCCCGCCCGGGCTCGTGGTGTTCGACAGGATCGACTGCTGCGCCTCGCTCTGCAGTGTCTCGAGCTCGGACTGGTTGTTGTCCTCGCCCGCGGTCGCGGCGTCGAAGATGCCCTGGGCGACGACCGTCGCGCGGGCCGACTCCGCCTCGATCTGGTCGCGGCGCTGCGCGTAGACGTTGTTCGAGATGCTGATCATGACCGCGGTGCCGATCACGGCGACCGCGAGCCCGGTGGTCGCGACGGTGATCGCGACGGACCGCACCATGAGGGACCGTCGCCAGAGCCAGGCGAGCGCGTACCAGCCACGCCGCACCCAGCGGCGCACCCGGCGGCGGGCACGACGGGCCCACCCGCGGCCGGGTGCGCCGTTGGCGGACGGTCCCGGCGGCATCGTGGTCAGGCCCCTCCGGCCCGGTAGCCGACGCCGCGCACGGTCGTGACGATCCGCGGGTTGTCCGGGTCGTGCTCGATCTTCGCCCGGAGGCGCTGCACGTGGACGTTCACGAGCCGGGTGTCGGCCTTGTAGTGGTAGCCCCAGACCTGGTCGAGGAGCATCTCGCGCGTGAACACCTGGTTCGGCTTCTCGGCGAGCGCGCGGAGCAGGTCGAACTCGAGCGGCGTGAGCGCGATGACGGTGTCGCCGCGCCGCACCTCGTGGGCGGCGACGTCGACGGTGAGGTCCCCGGCGTGCAGCACGGTGCCGTCGGTCGCGGTCGGGCGCAGCCGGGTCTTGATCCGGGCGACGAGCTCCTTCGGGTTGAACGGCTTCACGACGTAGTCGTCGGCACCGTTCTCGAGCCCGGCGACGACGTCGGCGGTGTCGCCCTTGGCAGTCAGCATGATGATCGGCGTGCCGCTCTCGGCGCGGATGCGCTTGCAGACCTCGATGCCGTCGATCCCCGGCAGCATGACGTCGAGGAGCACGAGGTCGGGCTTGGTCGCGTGGAAGGCGTCGACGGCGTCGTTGCCGTCGGCACTGAAGTCGGGCTCGTAGCCCTCGGAGCGGAGGACGATGCCGATCATCTCGGCGAGGGCCTGGTCGTCGTCGACGACGAGGATGCGCGGTGTCATGCGTGTGGACTCCGAGTGGCGGGCGGTGGGTGCCGGACCGGCACCCACCGCCACGATAGCGTCCGGCCCCGGCAGGGCGGGTTTTCCGCCAGGATGGGAGTGTCCGCGCGTCCGCAGCGCGGCCGGAGCACGACGAGGGGGCGGCGATGTCCGACTGGCAGGTACCGGGAGCGCCCGGGTCGCGTGGCGAGGACGACCGGACGGGAGGCCCGGCGCACGACCGCGGGCAGCAGCAGCCCGGCGGGTGGCCGGGTCACGGCGCAGCCGGTGCGGCTCCGGGGCAGCAGCAGCCCGGCGGGTGGCCGGGTCAGCAGCAGCCCGGCCCGTGGTCGGGGCAGCAGCAGCCCGGCGCGTGGCCGGGTCACGGCGCAGCCGGTGCCGCTCCGGGGCAGCAGCAGCCGTCCGGCGGGTGGCCGGGCGGGCCCGGTGCGCCGGGTCACCAGCCCGGACAGGGCCCCGGCGCGGGGCCGGTCCCCGCGGGCTCCCGGCCGGTCCTGCCGCTCCGACCGCTCGGGCTCGGCGACGTGCTGTCGGGCGCCTTCACGGTCTTCCGGCGCAACGCGCGGGTCCTGCTGCTCTGGAGCCTGCTGCTCAGCGGCGTGCTCGGGCTGCTGTCGACCCTCGCGAGCACGATCGGGCAGTCGGTGCTGCAGTCGCGGATCTCCTCGGCGCTCGACGGCGGGCGGGGCGGCGACACCGTGGTCGCCGGCTCGATCACCCTCTGGCTGGTGCTGACGGTCGCGCTGCCGTTCCTCACGACGCTCGGCCGTGGCTTCCTGGTCGCCCCGGTCGCCGCGGACACCGGTCAGCGCATCCTCGGACGGCGCGCGACCTTCCGAGGGCTCTGGGCGCTGCTCGCCGGACGACGCCGCTCGGTCGTCGCGTGGATCCTGCTGCAGGCCGGCGCCGGCGTGGTGGTGGGCGTCGTCTTCGGCCTCGTCGTGTTCGGCGCAGCCCTCGCCCTGGGTGCCGGCGGCTCCGGGTTCGACGGTGCCTCGTTCGGCGGGTTCGTCCTGCTCTTCGTGGTGCTCGCGCTGGCGTTCGCGGTCGTCGGCGTGTGGCTCGGGACGAAGTTCGCCTTCACGGTGCCGACGATCGTGCTCGAGGGCCGCACGGTGTTCGCCGCGGCCGCGCAGTCCTGGCGACTGACGCGCGGGGCGTTCTGGCGCACCTTCGGGATCCTGCTGCTCGTCACCGTGGTGTTCGGGTTCGCGGCGTCCATCGCGGCGACGCCGCTGTCCATCGGTGCGCTCCTGCTCGCCGGGACGTTCGACCCGCTCGGGCAGACAGGTGTGTCGACCGGCACCGGGATCGCCGGGGTCGTCGCACTCGTCGTCGGCAGCCTGCTCGTCACGGCGGTGCAGTGCATCGTCGACGTGCTGACCGGGTCGATCACGACGTTCCTCGCCGTCGACCGACGGATCCGCACCGAGGGACTCGACCAGCGGATCGCCGCACACCTCGAGACCGGGCAGCCCGCCGACCCGTTCGCGCCCGCCGACCCGCTGCCCCGCCACCGACCGGGCACGTGGCAGCCGCCGCAGCAGTGGCCCGGCCAGCAGTGGCCGGCGCAGCAGCCCCCGGTCCCGCAGCAGTGGCAGGGCCAGCAGCCCGGCCCGCAGCAGCAGCAGTGGCACGGCCAGCAGCCGCAGTGGCCCGCGCACCAGCCCCCGGCACCGCAGCAGTGGCCCGGCCAGCAGCCGCCGGCACACGGCGGGCACCTCCCGGGCGGACGCCCGTGACCACCCCCGATGCCGACGAGGCACGCCGACTCCTCGAGCGCGAACTCGAGCGGAGCACGTACGACGGTGCCCAGCCGACGTGGTGGGACCGGGCCTCCCGGTCGGTCCTCGACTGGCTGGGGTCGCTCCGCGGCGACGGGGTCGACTCCCCCGTCCTCGCACACACCCTGCTGTGGACGGCGGTCGTCGTCCTCGTCGCCGTCGTCGTGCTCGTCGTGGTCGCCCGGGGACTGCCCCGTCGACGTGCCCGCGTGACCGGTGGGACGGTCGGCGGTGTCCTGGACGGGGACGACCTGCGCTCCGCCCGCACGATCGCCGAGGCCGCACGCGCCGCCCTGCGCGCCGGGGACCACGACACGGCCGTGCTCGAGGGCTACCGCGCCGTGGCGCGCGGCCTCGGCGAGCGCGACCTCGTGCCCGACGTCCCCGGCGCGACCGCACGCGCGATCGCCGGCCGGGCACGCGCGCCGTTCCCGGACCTCGGTGACCGACTCGACGGGGCGGCCGCGGCGTTCGACGCGGTGCGCTACCTCGGTGGGACCGCCGACGAGCGCACGGCCCGCGAGGTCCTCGACACCGAGCAGGCCGTCCGGACCGCCCACCCCGCGCGGCCGGACTCCCCGGCGGTGCCCGCGTGAGCGCCCGGACCGCGACGCCCGCACCGACCGGCACCCCGGCGACCCCGACACCCGCCGGCCGCGCTGCACGGACCCGGCACGTCGGCGCGTGGGTGCTCGTCGTCGCCGTGGCGCTCGTCCTCGCCGTCCTCACGGCCGTCGTGCAGTCCACGACGCCGCCCGGTCGCGACCCGCTCGACCCGCGCTCCGCGACCGCGAGCGGGTCGATGGCGCTCGTCCGGGTGCTCGAGCAGCGCGGGACCCGCGTCGACGTGGTGCGCGACGCCGACCGGGTCGGTGACGGCACGGTCTTCGTCGACGACGCCGCCGGTGTGCTCGACCCCGACGTCGCCCGGCGCCTGGTCCGCCGGGCCGAGCACGTGGTCCTCGTCAGCGGGGACCCCCGGGTGCTCGACGCCGTCGGGCTCCCCCTCGAACCGGCCGCCCGGCCCGGCGACGGGGACACCGTGTCGACCGCTCGCTGCGGGATCCCGGCCGCCGCCACCGCCGGCGAGGTCTCCACGGACGGGACCGCCTACGTGCGGACCCCGGCGGCCCCGGGCTCCGACGGCGCGGACGCCGGCACGACCGGGTCACTCGAGCTCTGCGCCCCGTCCGGCACCGGCGACGACCGCGCCTGGGGCCTCGCCCGGACGGACACCCCCGCCGGCGACGTCACCCTGGTCGGCACGACCGCCGCGTTCCGCAACGACACCGTGACGACGGCCGGCAACGCCGCGCTCGCGCTCGGTCTGCTCGGACAGGGCGGCGGGACCGACGGCACGGACACCCTCACCTGGTACGTCCCGACCGCGGGGTCCCCGGACGCGGCCCCGACGCTCGGCAGCCTCGCGCCGCCGTGGGTGCCGGGGCTGCTCGGCCTCCTCGGGCTGGTCGTCGTCGCCGCGGCGGTCTGGCGCGGACGACGCCTCGGACCGCTCGTCGTCGAACGGCTGCCGGTCGTCGTGCGGGCCGCCGAGACCACGGAGGGACGGGCCCGGCTCTACGCCCGCACCCGCGACCGCACGCACGCGCTCGACACCCTCCGCGTGGCCGCGCTCCGCCGCACCGCCCGTCGACTCGGGCTGCCGCGTTCCGCCCACGTCGACGAGGTGGTCCGCGCCGCCGCCCGCGCCACCGGACGCCCCGACCACGACGTGGGCCGGGTGCTGGTCGGCGGGCCGGCCGGCGACGACCGCCGACTGGTCGACGCGGTCGCGGCGCTCGACACCCTCGAGGCCGCGGTCCGCGCCGCCACCGAGGGCCGGACACCGGGCACCGGTCCAGGCACCGGCCCCACCGCCACCACCACCACCATCGACACCGCCACCGCCACCGCCACCGGCCGCGACACCGCGCAGGACGACCACCGACGAGGAGCACGCCCGTGACCGACCCCGCCAGCACCCCGGACGACCGGACCGAGCACCCCACCGGCACCGCCGGCCCCACACTCGGCAAGGACGCGGCCGCCCCGGCCCTCGACGCCGACCGTCGTCCCCGCAGCCGTCGCGGCGGCGAGGACGACGCCGCCCTCCGCGACGCCTTCGGCCGGCTCCGCGCCGAGGTCGGCAAGGCCGTCGTCGGCCAGGAGGGCGCGGTCTCCGGGATGATCGTCGGCGTGCTCGGGCAGGGCCACGTCCTGCTCGAGGGCGTCCCCGGCGTCGCCAAGACCCTGCTCGTGCGGAGCCTCGCGGCAGCGATGTCGCTCGACACCAAGCGCGTCCAGTTCACCCCGGACCTGATGCCCGGCGACGTCACCGGTTCGCTCGTGTACGACGCCTCGACGGGCACCTTCCCGTTCCGCGAGGGCCCCGTGTTCACGAACGTGCTCCTCGCCGACGAGGTCAACCGGACGCCCCCGAAGACGCAGTCCGCCCTGCTCGAGGCGATGGAGGAACGCCAGGTCAGCGTCGACGGCGCGGCCCGACCGCTGCCGGACCCGTTCTTCGTCGCGGCGACCATGAACCCGATCGAGTTCGAGGGCACGTACACGCTCCCCGAGGCGCAGCTCGACCGCTTCCTCATGAAGCTCGTCCTCGAGGTCCCGCCCCGCGACGTCGAGTGGCAGGTGCTCCGTCGCCACGCCGACGGCTTCGTCCCCCGCGACGTCCGGTCCGCCGGGGTCTCCCCCGTGCTCGGCGTGGACGAGGTCCTCGCCGCGCAGCGCGCCGTCGGTGCCGTCGGCGCCCGTGACGACGTGCTCGCGTACGTCGTCGACCTGGCCCGAGCGACCCGGCAGGCACCGTCCGTGCGCGTCGGGGTGAGCCCGCGTGGCGCGACCGCCCTGCTCGCGGCCGCGAAGGCCTGGGCGTGGCTCACCGGCTACGACGCGATCACCCCGGACCACGTGCAGGCGATGGTCGTCCCGGTGTGGCGGCACCGCCTCCGGGTCGCCGCTGACGCCGAGCTCGAGGGCGTCGGCGCCGACGGGGTGCTGCAGCAGGTCCTCGAGCAGGTGCGGGTGCCGATCTAGTGGCGATCTCCGGCCGGTTCGTCGCGCTCCTCGCGATCGCCGTCGTGCCCACCGTGCTGCTCGGAAGCGCCTGGGCGGGCCTCGCGTGGGCCGGGGTCGTCGTGCTCGGTGCCGTCGTCGACGTCCTGCTGGCCGCCGACCCCGCGCGCGTCCGGGTGGAACGACGCATGCCCCGGCTCGCGCGCCGTGACGCCACCGCCGACGGCACCCTCGTGCTCGCGAACGACGGCACCCGTCGCCTGCGCGCGGTCGTCCGGGACATGTGGGAGCCGTCCGCCGGTCACGAGCCCCGGCGGATCCGCACCGACGTCCCGGCCGGCGAGCGGCGCACCGCCCGGATGCGCTTCACGCCCTTCCGTCGCGGCCGCCGCCGCACCGCCGGCGTCGCGGTCCGCGCGTTCGGGCCGCTCGGCCTCGCGGCCCGGCAGCGCGTCGTGCCGGCGCCGGGCGAGCTCGTCGTGACGCCGCCGTTCCGCTCGCGACGGCACCTCCCGTCCCGCCTCGCGCGGTTGCGCGAGCTCGACGGCGAGACCACCCTGCAGCTGCGCGGACACGGCACCGAGTTCGACTCGCTCCGCGACTACGTGCGCGGCGACGACGTCCGGTCGATCGACTGGCGCGCCACGGCCCGTCGGCAGGACCTCGTGGTCCGGACGTGGCGTCCGGAGCGCGACCGCCGCGTCGTGGTCGTCGTCGACGCCGGTCGCGCGGGCGCGGGACGCGTCGAGGACGAGCCCCGCCTGGACACCTTCATCGAGGCCGCCCTGCTCCTCGGTGCCCTCGCCGCCGCGGCCGGCGACCGGGTCGACCTCGTCGTGCTCGACGACGCCGTCCGCGAGCGCGTGCACGGGGCCACCCGCGCCGACGTGGTGCAGCGCTTCGGCGAGGCGCTGTCCGCCGCCGAGCCGGGCATCCGGGCCACCGACTGGTCGCTCGTCCCCGGCGTGGTCGACGGCATCACCACCTCGCGCGCCCTCGTGGTGCTGCTCACCGGCCTCGAGTCCGTCGGGGCGTCGGGCGACGTGCTCGCCGTCCTGCCCCGTCTGGCCCGACGGCACGCCGTCGTGGTCACCGGCGTCGACGACCCGGCGGTCCAGCGGACCGCCTCCGGCGCACCCGGGACGACCGACGACGCGGTCGCGACCCGCTCCACACGCCGGCGACGGGGCGGGCGCGGGGCGCGC
>NZ_MCIG01000092.1 GCF_001705035.1 Curtobacterium sp. UCD-KPL2560
GGCCGGGCGGTCCCGGCCGGGCGGTCCCGGCCGGGTCGGCGGCGCCGGCCGGGCGCGGGCCCGGCGCGACGTGCTCGCGCACAACGGAAAGCAGCTCGCACCACGTGATCACGTGGTGCGAGCTGCTTTCGGTTGTGCGAAGCGCAGAGCGGCGGTCGGCGGCGCGGCGCGCCGCGCCGCGCGGCCGCGGCTCAGCGGATCAGAACCACTTCTCGGCGCGGTGGTCCGCCTGGATGCGACGGATCGTGTTCGAGCGGGAGCGCAGCACGAGCGAGTCCGTGTGGATGACGCCCCGCGAGCGACGGACCCCGTCGACGAGGACGCCGTCGGTGACACCGGTCGCGACGAAGAACGTGTTGTCGCCCGTCACCAGGTCGTCCTGGTCGAGGACCTTGTCGAGGTCGTGGCCCGCGGCGAGTGCACGCTCGCGCTCCTCGTCGTCCTTCGGCTGGAGCTTGCCGAGGATCACGCCGCCGAGCGCCTTGATCGCGCACGCGGTGATGATGCCCTCGGGCGTGCCGCCGACGCCGACGCACATGTCGATCTTCGAGCCGGGCAGCGCCGCCGAGATGCCGCCGGCGACGTCGCCGTCGAGCAGCAGCCGGGTGCCCGCGCCGGTCGCACGGATCGCGCGGATGAGCTCGTCGTGACGGGGACGGTCGAGGACGGCGATCTGCATGTCCTCGATGTCCTTGTGCTTCGCCTTGGCGAGCGCACGGATGTTCTCACCGATCGGCTTCTCGAGGTCGAGGACACCACGACCCTCGGGGCCCGCGGCGATCTTGTCCATGTAGAACACGGCCGACGGGTCGTACATCGAACCGCGGTCGGAGACGGCCATCACCGAGATGGCGTTCTGGCGGCCGGCAGCGGTCAGCGAGGTGCCGTCGATCGGGTCCACCGCGATGTCGCAGGACGGGCCGTGGCCGTTGCCGACGTGCTCGCCGTTGTAGAGCATCGGGGCGTTGTCCTTCTCGCCCTCACCGATGACGACGACGCCGTCGAAGTTGACGGTGCCGAGGAACTTGCGCATCGCGTCGACCGCGGCGCCGTCGGCGAGGTTCTTCTCGCCCCGACCCACCCACGGCTGTGCACGGATCGCAGCGGCCTCCGTCGCACGCACGAGCTCGAGCGCCAGGTTGCGGTCGGGCTGGAGGAACAGGGAGCCGGTCTCAGTCGTGGGAGTCACGACCAGAGCCTACCGACCGGTGGCCACCCGGGGCCGCGCAGGCGGCGGTCGTGAACGCATGTGCACGACCGCCGCAGGCGGTCTGCGGAACGGGCACCGCGCCTCCAGTCCGCCTGACTAGGCTCGGACGGGAACCACACGTCGAAGGAGATCGCAGTGCCCATCGCAACGCCTGATCAGTACGCCGAGATGCTCGAACGAGCGAAGGCCGGCAAGTTCGCCTACCCCGCGGTGAACGTGTCCTCCTCACAGACGATCAACGCGGTCCTCCAGGGCCTGCAGGAGGCCGGCTCGGACGGCATCATCCAGGTCACCACCGGTGGTGCCGACTACTTCGCCGGCCACACCGTGAAGAACCGCGCGGCGGGTGCCCTCGCGATGGCGCGCTTCGCCCACGAGGTCGCGAAGAACTACGACATCACGGTCGCCCTGCACACCGACCACTGCCCGAAGGACGCCCTCGACGGCTTCGTCCTCCCCCTCATCGCCGCGAGCGAGGAGGAGGTCCGCCAGGGCCGCAACCCGATCTTCCAGTCGCACATGTGGGACGGCTCGGCCGTGCCGCTCGACGAGAACATCGAGATCGCCCGGACGATGATCCAGAAGACCCGCAACATCAACGCCATCCTCGAGGTCGAGATCGGCGTCGTGGGCGGCGAGGAGGACGGCGTCCAGCACGAGGGCACGAACGACGCGCTCTACACGACCCCGAACGACGTCGAGAAGGTCGTCGACGCGCTCGGCCTCGGCGACCAGGGCCGCTGGATCGCCGCGCTCACCTTCGGCAACGTGCACGGCGTGTACAAGCCCGGCAACGTCAAGCTCCGTCCCGAGCTCCTCGGCGAGATCCAGGCTGCCGTCGCGCAGAAGCACGGTACCGGCGAGAACCCGCTCGACCTCGTCTTCCACGGCGGTTCCGGCTCGACCGACGACGAGATCCACGAGGCCGTCCGCAACGGCGTCATCAAGATGAACATCGACACGGACACGCAGTACGCGTTCACGCGGTCGATCGCCGACTCGATGTTCCGCAACTACGAGGGCGTCCTCAAGGTCGACGGCGAGGTCGGCAACAAGAAGCAGTACGACCCGCGCGCCTGGGGCAAGGTCGCCGAGACCGCCATGGCGGCGCGCGTCGGCGAGGCCGCGAAGGTCCTCGGCTCGGCCGGCCACACCAAGGGCTGATCCTCCGGACACCAGCCGGGAGGAACGGGGCGCGTCCGACGGACGCGCCCCGTTCCGCGTCCGGTCACCCCCATGGCCCGTGCCACGATGGGCGGGTGACCTCCGACGCCATCGCCTCCGCATTCGCCCAGTACGTCACCGAGTCCCCCACCGCGTTCCACGCGGCGGCGGTCGCCCGTGACCAGCTCGTCGCCGCGGGGTTCACCGAGCTGTCCGAGCTCGACGCCTGGCCCACCGAGCCCGGCGCCTACGTCGTCGTCCGCGACGGCGCGGTGATCGCCTGGCGCCTGCCGGAGTCCGCGACCGCGACGACGCCGTTCCGCATCCTCGGCGCGCACACCGACTCCCCCGGCTTCCGGATCAAGCCGAACCCGACCGTGCGGGTCGGCGGCTGGGAGCAGCTCAACGTCGAGGTCTACGGCGGCGCACTGCTGTCGACGTGGTTCGACCGCGACCTGCGCATCGCCGGCCGGGTCGTCGACGCCGACGGCTCGGTGCGCCTCGTGGCGACCGACGCCGTCGCCCGGATCCCGAACCTCGCGATCCACCTCGACCGCGGGGTGAACGACGGCAAGGAGATCGACCGGCAGCGGCACGTCCTGCCGGTCGTCGGCACGGACGGCACCACGGGCGGCACCGACGTGCTCGGGTGGCTGCGCGGCCGGCTCGGCGAGACCGCCGTGTCGTGGGACCTGTTCCTCGCGGACACCCAGGCGCCGGCGCGGATCGGGATCGGGCACGAGTTCCTCGCGTCGGGGCGCATGGACAACCTGACGAGCGTGCACGCCGGTCTGCGCGGGATCGTCGAGGCCCCGGCCGACGGCGACCACGTGCCGGTCTTCGCCGCGTTCGACCACGAGGAGATCGGGTCCTCGACGCCGTCCGGCGCGGGCGGACCGTTCCTCGAGGACGTGCTCGGCCGCGTGCAGGAGGGGCTCGGCGCGACCCGGTCCGAGGCCGCGCGGGCGTTCCGTGCCTCGTGGCTGCTGTCGAGCGACGCCGGGCACCTCGTGCACCCGAACCAGTCCGAGAAGCACGACCCGACGAACCGACCCCGGCCCGGCGGTGGTCCGCTCCTGAAGATCAGCGCGAACCAGCGCTACATGACCGAGGCGAAGGGCGAGGCCGTGTGGGCCGCCGCGTGTGACACGGCCGGAGTGCCGTGGCAGCCGTTCGTCAACGTGAACACGATCCCGGGCGGCTCGACCATCGGCCCGATCGCGGCGACGCGGCTCGGCATCCCGACGATCGACATCGGCGTCGGCCTGCTGTCGATGCACTCGGTCCGCGAGCTCGTGCACGTCGACGACCTCGCGGCGCTGCACGGCGCGGTCGCCGCCTTCCTCGCCGGGTAGCGTTCCGGGCCGGCTCGGCGTCGTCGAGCCGGTCGGGGTCAGCCGCCGGAGTGCTGCAGCACGGCCTGCAGGAAGCGGGGGTCCCGCAGCACCACGGCGATGAACGCCGCCACGCTGATCGCGGTCGCGACGACCCCGCCGAGCAAGGGCACCCAGAAGGTCCACCGGCTGGCCCGCAGGCGTCGCGCCGACCACCACGCGACCAGGGCGAACACGACCACGTTGCCGATCGCGCCGACGACGGCCGCCGTGGAGAGCGCCGCCGAGTCCGAGAAGGTCGTGTACTGCCGCTCGAAGGTCTCGCGGACCGAGGAGGCCACCTGCGAGACGGCGAGCGCCTGCACGGTCGAGAACAGTCCCGTCGCGAGCAGGCCGACCGTCACGACGAAGTCGAGCGGCGTCGCGCCGTAGCGGTTGCCCGCGCCCGGTGCGCCCTCCGTCGCAGCGGCGCGTCCCTCGGGCCGAGCAGCGGTCCCCGCTCCTGGCCGCCGGGTCGAGGCGGAGGACCCGGTCGTCTGCGCACCTGCGGCCGCGGCACGCTCGCGCTCGTCGCGGCGCTCCTGCTCGACGAGGACCGGGTTCACCCAGCCCTCGGGCGCGTACTCGCCGTACCCGGGTGCCGGCGTGCCGTGCACCCGGCCGTCCGCGCGACCGGCGGCCGACGTGGCGGAGGCGGGGCGTGCCTCCCGGCCGAGGGCCGTCTCGTCGACGTGACCCGGCTCGCGTTCCGGAGCCGCCGACCACTCCCCGCCGCTCACCGGCGACGCCCGCCGAGCGAGCGCGTCGGGTTGCCCGACGCGTCGGTGCGGAGCTCCTTCGGGAGCGAGAACATGAGGTCCTCGTGCGCGGTGACGACCTCCTCGACGGCGCCGTAGCCGGCGTCCGCGAGCTGCTCGAGCACCTCGGTGACCAGCTCCTCGGGCACCGACGCGCCGCTCGTGACTCCGACCGTGGCGACGCCGTCGAGCCACTCCTGACGGATCTCCTCGGCGTAGTCGACGCGGTGCGCGGCCGCGGCGCCGTACTCGAGGGCGACGTCGACGAGCCGGACGCTGTTCGAGGAGTTCGCGGACCCCACCACGATCACGAGGTCGGCGGCGGGCGCGACCTTCTTCACTGCGACCTGGCGGTTCTGCGTCGCGTAGCAGATGTCGTCCGAGGGCGGGTCCTCGATCGTGGGGAACCGCTGCCGCAGCCGGCGGACGGTCTCCATCGTCTCGTCGACGCTCAGGGTGGTCTGGGACAGCCAGACGAGGTTGTCGGGGTCCGGTACCTCGAGCGTGGCGACGTCCTCCGGCCCGTTGACCAGGATCGTCTGCTCGGGGGCGTGGCCCATCGTGCCCTCGACCTCCTCGTGTCCGGCGTGGCCGATGAGGACGATCGTGCGCTCGGCCTTCGCGAAGCGGGTGGCCTCGCGGTGGACCTTCGTGACGAGGGGGCACGTGGCGTCGATGGCGTGCAGGTCGCGCTCGGCGGCACCGGCGACGACGGCGGGTGAGACCCCGTGCGCGCTGAAGACGACGTGGGCGCCGCGCGGGACCTCGGTGACGTCGTCGACGAAGACGGCTCCGCGCTGCTCGAGCGTCGACACGACGTGCACGTTGTGGACGATCTGCTTGCGGACGTAGACGGGCTCGCCGTACTGCTCGAGGGCCTTCTCGACGGCCACCACCGCACGGTCGACGCCGGCGCAGTAGCCGCGGGGAGCGGCGAGCAGCACCTTCTTGGTGCCGGCGACGGGTTCGTCCCGCAGTCGACCGCGCGCTGCGTGCACCCGCGGCGGGGCGAGCGGGACCGTGCGGCCGTTGGTGATCGTCACGCCCTCGATGATAGGTGGCGGGCAGGGGCGCGGCCTGGGTGCCGTGGACCGCCCGCCGCCCGGTGTCGCCGGACCGCGGCGAGGGCCCCGCCGCCCGGTGTCGCCGGGATGCGGCAGCATTGGGGGCATGGCGATCGAACAGGGACCCCCGACGGCGGACGACCCGTGGCCCGTCGCACTGCTCGGGGCGAAGCTGCGCGACTGGATCGACCGGCTCGGGGTCGCCTGGGTCGAGGGCGAGATCACCCAGTGGAACGTTGCCGGCGGCAACGTCTACGGCAAGCTCAAGGACGTCGAGGTCGACGCCACGGTGTCCTTCTCCATCTGGTCGAGCGTGCGCTCCCGGGTGCCGGCGGACCTGAAGCAGGGGGCCCGGGTCGTCGCCGCGGTCAAGCCGAACTACTGGGTCAAGGGCGGCTCGCTGACCATGCAGGTCGTCGAGATGAAGCACGTCGGGCTCGGTGACCTGCTCGAACGGCTCGAACGCCTGCGTCGCACGCTGGCGGCCGAGGGGCTGTTCGACCCCGCCCGCAAGAAGCGTCTGCCGTTCCTGCCGCACCGCATCGGGCTCATCACCGGCAAGGACTCCGACGCCGAGAAGGACGTCAAGCGGAACGCGCAGCTCCGGTGGCCGCACGTCGAGTTCCGCACGGTGCACACCGCGGTGCAGGGCGAGCGCGCGGTCGGCGAGGTCACGGCGGCGATCGTCGAGCTCGACGCCGACCCGACGGTCGACGTCATCATCGTCGCGCGCGGCGGCGGCGACTTCCAGAACCTGCTCGGCTTCAGCGACGAAGGGCTCGTGCGGGCCGCCGCCGCGGCGAGCACCCCGATCGTCTCGGCGATCGGCCACGAGGCCGACCGGCCGATCCTCGACGAGGTCGCCGACCTGCGGGCCTCGACGCCGACCGACGCCGCCAAGCGGGTCGTCCCCGACGTCGCCGAGGAACTGGCCAACGTCCGCCAGGCCCGCGCCCGGCTCGGCCTGCGGCTGTCACACGTGCTCTCCGTCGAGGCCGACCGGATCGCCTCGCTGCGGTCCCGTCCGGCGCTCGCGTCGACCGCGTGGCTCGTCGACACCAGGGCCGAGGAGATCGCCCGCGACCTGTCCCGGGCCCGGGAGCTGCTCGACCGTCGGCTGGAGCGCTCGCACGCCGAGGTCGGCCACCTGACCGGCCGGCTGCGCGCGCTGTCGCCGCGGGACACCCTGCGCCGCGGGTACGCCATCGTGCAGACCGCGGACGGCGGGGTCGTCCGCGGCTCGGAGGACCTGCGGGGTGCGACGCCCGTGCACGTCACGCTCGGTGCCGGGACCGCGACGGGCACGCTCGAGCCCGACGGGCCGGGGCCGGACGGCGCCGGGGCCTGACCGGGGTCGGGGCGGACGCGGGGCCGGAAGGCTCCGCGACCAGACCCGAAGCGAGGCCGGACCTGGGCCGGGGCCCGCCCTACGTCCTCCACAGGGGACACCGCGCGGTACGGCACGTCGGAGGGTGCTCGGTAGGATCGAGGAGTGTCGACCCAGCAGGAACCCACGCCGTCCGACGTGCAGTCACTGAGCTACGAAGCGGCGCGCGACGAACTCGTGCGCGTCGTCGGCGAACTCGAGCAGGGCTCCGCGACGCTCGAGCGGTCGCTGGCCCTCTGGGAGCGCGGCGAGGCCCTCGCCGCCCGCTGCGAGGAGTGGCTCGTCGGCGCACGTGCCCGGCTCGACGCCGCCCGTGCCGCCGGCACTGACCAGGACGCCGACGGGGGTGCCCGGTGACCGACCCCGACGGCCGCCCGATCGTCGCCGAGCTCGGCCGCCCCGAGACCCCCGAGGAGACCTGGGCGCGCAAGGACGCCGCCCGCCGCTCCCGCCGCGAGCACCAGACGGCGTTCAACCTCGTCCTCGCGCTCATCGCGTCGCTCGGCATCGTGCTCTTCCTGGTCCTCGTCGTGGTCCGACCCGACCAGACCGTCGACCGCTCCGTCGACTACCAGCAGATCGCGTCGCAGGCGAAGGTCCCCGGGGTCGAGCTCGCGGCTCCCGACCTGCCGAAGGGCTTCTCGTCGAACCGCGCCGACTTCCAGGACGGCTCCTCCGACCAGGTGCGGGTCTGGACCGTCGGCCTCGTGACCCCGGACCGCCAGTACATCGGGCTGCAGCAGGGCATCGACGCGAACGCCTCGTGGGTGTCGAACCAGCTCGACCAGAAGCCGGCCACGGGTGTCCGCACCATCGCGGGCACGAAGTGGACCGTGTACGACCGCCGCGACGAGGGCAAGGACGCCGGGAACCACGCGTACTCGCTCGTCACCACCATCGACCGCAACACGATCGTGCTGAGCGGCACCGCCGACGACGACTCGTTCGAGACCGTCGCGAAGGCGGTCACCGAGCAGTTCTCCCGGTAGCGTCAGCACCGCAGCTCCGTGGTCGCACCGTCCCCGTGCGCCACGGGCCGTGACGAACCCCGACCCGATCCGCACCGCCCGAGGAACCTGATGACCGACCGCGCCGCCTCCACCCCGTCCGAGGCCCTGCGCCTGCTCGTCGAGGGCAACTCCCGCTTCGCCGCCGACAAGCGCCGCACGGGCCGCATCGACCCGGACCGCCGCACCGAGCTCACCGGCTCGCAGGCACCGTTCGCGACCGTCCTCGGCTGCTCCGACTCGCGCGTGCCGTTCGAGCACGTGTTCGACGCCGGCATCGGGGACGTCTTCGCGATCCGCAACGCCGGTCAGATCGTCGACGACGTCGTCCTCGGCTCGATCGAGTTCGCGGTCGTCGCGCTCGGCACCCCGCTCGTCGTCGTGCTGCGCCACACCCGCTGCGGTGCGGTCGCCGCCGCCCGGTCCGGTGAGCCCGTGCAGGCCCCGCACCTGCAGGCACTGGTGGACGCCATCGCCCCGAGCGTCGAGCGCGTCCGGGCCACCGACCCCGACGTGCCGCAGGAGGTCGTCGGCGCCGCCCACCTCGAGGCCACGCTCCGCCAGGTGATCGAGCGGTCCGGCGTCGTCTCCGACGCGATCGCAGACGGTAGGTTGGCGGTCGTCGGGGCGACCTACGACCTCACCACGGGCGAGGTCTCCTTCGACACCGTGGTGGGCCAGGCCTGACACGAGGCCGACCGGCCCGCCAGGCCGGTCCCCCACCGCGACGAGCGTCCCGGACGACCTCCGGGGCGACCCACCGCCAGGGCAACCCGCCCCGGCAGCGCACCCCAGGAAGGACCACGACGACGTGACCGACACCACTGCGACCGACACCACCGGCTCCCCCGCCACCGACGGGTACCGCATCGAGCACGACACGATGGGCGAGGTCCGGGTCCCCGTGGACGCCCTGTACCGCGCACAGACGCAGCGCGCCGTCGAGAACTTCCCGATCTCGGGCGCCGGGCTCGAGCCGGCGCAGATCGTCGCCCTCGCCCGGATCAAGCGTGCCGCGGCGATCGTGAACGGGCAGCTCGGCATCCTCGACGCCCCGATCGCCGAGGCCGTCGCCCAGGCCGCCGACGCGGTCATCGGCGGGGACCACCACGACCAGTTCCCGGTCGACGTCTACCAGACCGGCAGCGGCACCTCGTCGAACATGAACATGAACGAGGTCCTCGCGACGCTCGCCACCCGGATCGCCGGGTCGGACGTGCACCCGAACGACCACGTCAACGCCTCGCAGTCGTCGAACGACGTCTTCCCGACCTCGGTGCACGTCGCCGTGACCGAGGCGCTCATCCGCACCCTCGTGCCCGCGCTCGAGCACCTCGCGGAGTCCCTCGAGGCGAAGGCCACGCTCTGGGCCGACGCGGTGAAGTCCGGCCGCACGCACCTGATGGACGCCACGCCCGTCACGCTCGGTCAGGAGTTCGGCGGCTACGCCCGCCAGGTCCGACTCGGCATCGAGCGCGTGCAGGCCACGCTGCCCCGCGTCGCCGAGGTCCCGCTCGGCGGCACCGCGGTCGGTACCGGCATCAACACGCCGAAGGGCTTCCCGCAGCAGGTCATCGCGCAGCTCGCCGAGGACACCGGCCTGCCGATCACCGAGGCGGTGGACCACTTCGAGGCGCAGGGCGCGCGCGACGCCCTCGTCGAGGCGTCCGGCGCCCTCCGGGTGATCGCGGTCAGCCTGACGAAGATCAACAACGACCTGCGCTGGATGGGCTCCGGCCCGAACACCGGCCTGGGCGAGCTGCACATCCCGGACCTGCAGCCGGGCTCGTCGATCATGCCCGGCAAGGTCAACCCGGTGATCCCCGAGGCGACCCTCATGGTCGCGGCCCGGGTGGTCGGCAACGACGCGACGATCGCGTGGGCCGGGGCCTCCGGCTCGTTCGAGCTCAACGTCGCGATCCCGGTGATGGGCACCGCGCTCCTCGAGTCGATCCGCCTGCTCGCGAACAGCTCGCGGGTGCTCGCGGACAAGACGATCGACGGCCTGCAGGCGAACCTCGAGCGGGCGCGCGCCTTCGCCGAGTCCTCGCCCTCGATCGTGACGCCGCTGAACCGCGCCATCGGCTACGAGGCCGCCGCCAAGGTCGCGAAGTACGCCGTCGCCGAGGGCGTCACCGTCCGCGAGGCCGTCGTCGCCCTGGGGCACGTCGAACGCGGCGAGGTCACCGAGGAACAGCTCGACCGCGCCCTCGACGTGCTCAGCATGACCCGCCCCGCCTGACCAGCGGGACCCCCTGACGGACGGGAGGCGCGGTGCCAGCCGGCAC
>NZ_MCIG01000093.1 GCF_001705035.1 Curtobacterium sp. UCD-KPL2560
TGGTGGGGGCTCGCGTCCACTTTGTGGTTCCCGACAGACGATCGGGAATCAAACTGAATACTTCAGCTGAACCAGCATGAAGGAACAGTGTTTGATCCGTTTCGGGTCGACAGTGTTCCGGTGGTCATAGCGAGAGGGAAACGCCCGGTCACATTCCGAACCCGGAAGCTAAGCCTCTCAGCGCCGATGGTACTGCAAGGGGGACCTTGTGGGAGAGTAGGACGCCGCCGGACTCATCTTCACGTACGACCAGGGAACCCCTGACCATTCATGGTCAGGGGTTTTCTGCATTCCCGGGGCGATCTCGGTCCGCGCACCGAGCTGTGGAGAACCGTCGTGGGGCTCGGTGGCCCCGGTAGGATCGAGGGCGTCATGACTGCGCCATTCACCACTGCCACCGGCTCCGACGTCCGAGTCCGCTTCTGCCCGAGCCCGACCGGGACCCCGCACGTGGGGCTCATCCGGACGGCGCTCTTCAACTGGGCGTACGCACGCCACACCGGCGGCAAGCTCGTCTTCCGCATCGAGGACACCGACGCCGCGCGCGACAGCGAGGAGTCGTACCAGCAGATCCTCGACGCGCTCCGGTGGCTGCGGCTGGACTGGGACGAGGGTGTCGAGGCGGGCGGCCCGCACGGTCCGTACCGGCAGTCCGAGCGGTCGGACGTCTACGACGAGGTGATCGCGACGCTGCGGGCCTCGGGGCACGTGTACGAGTCGTACGTCACGCCGGAGGAGATGGAGGCGCGGAACATCGCGGCCGGCCGTGACCCGAAGCAGGGCTACGACAACCACGAGCGTGACCTGACCGATGCCGAGCGCCAGGCGTTCCGCGACGAGGGCCGGAGCCCTGCGCTGCGCCTCCGGGTGCCGGACCGCGACCTGAGCTTCGACGACCTCGTGCGCGGCGAGATCACGTTCAAGCAGGGGACCTTCCCCGACTTCGTGGTCGTCCGGCCCAACGGCAAGCCGCTGTACACCTTCACGAACCCGGTCGACGACGCCCTGATGGGGATCACGCACGTGCTCCGCGGTGAGGACCTGCTGTCGTCGACACCACGGCAGATCGCGCTGTACGAGGCGCTCGTCGAGGTCGGCATCACCTCGTTCGTCCCGCTGTTCGGGCACCTGCCGTACGTGATGGGCGAGGGCAACAAGAAGCTCTCGAAGCGCGACCCCGAGTCGAACCTGTTCCACCACCGCGCCGCCGGCATGGTGCCCGAGGGGCTCCTCAACTACCTCGCGCTGCTCGGCTGGTCGATCGGGCCCGACCGCGACGTGTTCTCGTCCGACGAGATGGTCGCCGCGTTCGACGTCCGGGACGTCAACCCGAACCCCGCCCGGTTCGACCACAAGAAGGCCGAGGCGATCAACGGGGACCACATCCGGATGCTCGGTGCCGAGGACTTCCGCGCGCGTCTCCTGCCGTACCTGACGGACCTGGTGTCCGACCCGCCCACGGCCGAGCAGGAGCGCGTGCTCGAGGCGGCGGCCCCGCTCGTGCAGGAGCGCATGCAGCTGCTGGGGGAGGCCCCCGGGCTGCTCGGCTTCCTGTTCACCGACGACGACGCGCTCGTGGTCGACGAGGACGCGCTCGCGAGCCTCAAGGGCGACTCGTCGGCCGTGCTCGAGGCCGGCATCGCTGCGCTCGAGCCGCTCGACGACTGGACGACCCCGGCGATCGAGGGAGCGCTCCGCGCCGCACTGATCGACGGGATGGGGCTCAAGCCCCGTGTCGCCTTCGGGCCGCTGCGCGTCGCCGTCTCCGGTCGTCGGATCAGCCCGCCGCTCTTCGAGTCGATGGAGATCCTGGGCAAGGGCTCCGTCCTCGCGCGCCTGCGCAGCCTCGCGGCACGGTGACCCGACGGTGACGACCCCGGGCCAGGACGGTCGGCGACCCGACGAGGCCGCTCCGGACGCCGTGCGCACGGCCGACGTCGCGGTGATCGGCGCCGGGCCGGCCGGGTTGAGCGCCGCGCTCAACCTCGTGCGTGCGCGCCGCACCGTGCTGCTCGTCGACGCGAACCGGCCCCGGAACGCAGCGACCCTGCTGTCGCACGGGTTCATCACCCGCGACGGCATCTCGCCGCTCGAGCTCCGACGCCTCGGCAGGACCGAGGTCGAGGGGTACCCGGAGGCGACCGTCGTGCAGTCGGTGGTGGACAGCGTGCGACCCGACGGCGACGGCTGGGCCGTCCACGGGACCTGGCGCGGCACCGAGCTCGACGCCGGGGTCCGGGCGGTGGTCGTGGCGACGGGGCTCCGTGAGGAGTTCCCGGCGCTCCCGTCCCTCCGCGCGTTCTACGGCACCTCGGTGCACAGCTGCGTCGAGTGCGACGGCTACGAGGAGGCGGGGGAGCCCCTCGCCCTCGTGTGCGAGACACCGGACGTGGTGGACCGGGCGCTGCTCCTGGCCTCGTGGAGCGACGACCTCGTCGTGTACACGAACGGTGTGGCGCCGCTCGACGACCGCGGTCGTGCGCGGCTCGCGGCCGCCGGCGTCCGGGTGGACGAACGTCCCGTGGCCGACCTCGAGGGCGGTCGGGACGGGCTCACCGGCGTCCGGCTCGCCGACGGCTCGGTCACCGCGCACACGGGTGCGTTCGTGCGGCCGGTCTGGCACGCGGACCTCGACTGGCTCGAGGCCCCGGTGTCGCGCGACCAGGACGGGCTCGTGGTCGTCGACCGGCTCGGCCGGACCGGCGTCCCCGGCCTGTACGCGGTCGGCGACGTCACGCCGCCGGGGCCGGAGCAGCTCATCGTCGCGGCCGGTCACGGTGCCTCGACGGCGGCTGCGGTGCACCGAGATCTCGTCGGTGGTCTCGAGGACCTCCGGGATGCTGTACAGTAGTTGATCGTGCCCCGGACAACGGGGAACGAAGGCCGCGAGGCCTTTGGGGTATGGTGTAATTGGCAACACAGCGGTTTCTGGTACCGTCGTTCTTGGTTCGAGTCCAGGTACCCCAGCAGATTCGAGAAGGCCCCCGGGATGTCCCGGGGGCCTTCTGCGTTCCCGGGGGCCTTCTGCGTTCCGGAGCGGGACCGCACGGCGGCCGACGCGCGCGCGCGTCCCGCCGCGGGACACGCCCGACCTGCCCGCCGACCGCAGATCGCACGCCGGCGGTGCGCCTCCTGACGGTCGGTGGTGCGGTCGGGAGGCGCGTGGCGGGCTGGTGCTGCGCCTCCTGTCCGGCGTGGGGTGCGGTCGGGTGGCGCGTGGCGGGCTGGGTGCACTCCTCCTGACGGTGGGCGCTGCCCACCGGCGCTGCGGGGCGGGCCGGTGGCGCGCCTCCCGGCCGGGTGCGGACCCGCACCCGGTTGCGGGTTTCCGTATCGGGCACCGGGGTGCCGCAAGGCGGTCGTCCGCAGATTGACCGTCCTGCGCGCCCCCGCGAGGGTGGGGAGCACGGACGAGGCGTACCCCCTCGTCCGGTCTCCCGGCGGCGTCGTACCCGCGCCTCCTGCCGGGCACCGGCGCCGCGCTCGCGGTCGACCGGCCTCCGGGGACCAGCGCGCTGCGCGGCCGTCCCGACCCGCAACCTGAACCCGACAGGAGCACCTCCCATGTCCGTCAGCACCGTCCGACCCGCAGACCCGCGCGTCTCCGTCGTGATCCCGGCGCGCAACGAGGCCCGCAACCTCGAGATCATCCTCCCCAAGCTCCCGCCGGTGTACGAGGTGATCCTGGTCGACGGCAACTCCGTCGACGACACCGTCGCCACAGCGCAGCGGATCATGCCCGACATCCGCGTCGTGCACCAGACCCGCAAGGGCAAGGGCAACGCCCTCGCGTGCGGGTTCGAGGCGGTCACCGGCGACGTCGTCGTGATGTTCGACGCCGACTGCTCGGCCGACCCCGACGAGATCCCGCGCTTCGTGCAGGCCCTCACCGACGGAGCCGACGTGGCGAAGGGCACCCGGTACTCGCTCGGCGGCGGCAGCGACGACATCACGGTGATCCGGAACCTCGGCAACCGCGGCCTGAACGTGCTGTGCAACATCATCCTCGGCACGCGCTACAGCGACCTCTGCTACGGCTACAACGCCTTCTGGGCCGACACGCTGCCGAAGATCGGCCTGCTGTCCTCGACGCTGCCGAAGCCGGCCGACGGCGGGATGCTCTGGGGCGACGGCTTCGAGATCGAGACCGTGCTGACCTGCCGGTGGTCGGCGGCCGACCTGCGCATCAGCGAGGTGCCGAGCCACGAGAAGCTCCGCGTGCACGGCACGAGCAACCTCAACGCCGTGACCGACGGCATCCGCGTGCTGAAGTCGATCATGCACGAGCGTCGCCGAGCCGCGACGGCGAAGACCCGCGCGGCGGCGGTGTTCGTGGGCGGTGCCGCACCGGTCTCGCCGGTGGACGCGCCGACCGCGCCGATCCTCGGTCTCGGTGCGTCGGCCGAGCCGGTCCGCGTGGACGCCGCGCGCGCCCGCGCGCTCGAGGGCGACGTCGTATGACGACCGTCGCGGTCGTGATCTGCGCCTACACGCAGCTGCGCTGGGGCGACCTGCAGGACAGCGTGGAGTCCGCCCGACGCCAGCCGGAGGCCCCCGAGGTCGTCGTGGTCATCGACCACGAGCCCGAGCTGTTCGCCCGGGCGCGCGCACGCTGGCCCGAGCTGCTCGTCGTCGAGAACACCGAGGACCGCGGCCTGTCCGGCGCGCGGAACACGGGCGTCGCGAGCACCGAGGCCGACGTCGTGGCGTTCCTTGACGACGACGCCACGGCCGACGCCGACTGGCTCGGTCACATGCTCGCCGCGCTCGAGGACCCGCAGGTCGTCGGGGTCGGCGGACACGCGACGCCGTCCTGGCCGACCACCACCGGCTCCGGGCCGTACGTCGGCGAGCTCCTCTGGATCGTCGGCTGCAGCTACACCGGGCTGCCCGAGGTGGCCGGGGACGTCCGCAACGTGATCGGCGCGAGCATGGCGTTCCGACGCGAGTCGATCCTGCGCGCGGGCGGCTTCCGGTCGGGCATCGGCCGGGTCGGCAACCAGCCGCTCGGCTGCGAGGAGACGGAGCTCTGCATCCGCATCGCCGCGATCCAGCCCGGTGCCCGGATCCGGCACGAGCCGCGGTCGAACGTGTCGCACCGGGTCTCGCCCGACCGCGTCACCATGCGCTACCTGCTGCGCCGCAGCTACTACGAGGGCATCTCGAAGGCCGTCCTCAGTCGCCGGGTCGGGACCGTGGACGCGCTCTCGAGCGAGTCCACCTACCTGACGCGCGTCATCCCGCGTGCCGTGCTCCGCGAGCTCCGGCACGTGGGGCGCGGCGGGCTGGGTCGGGCCGGCGCGGTCGTCGCCTCCGTCGTCACGACGATCGCGGGCTACGCGGTCGGTCGCGTCCTCGGCGGTGTCGTGGTCGCCGCACCGGCCCCGCAGCCGGTGCGTCAGCCGATCGGCACACCGTGACCCGCTCGACCGTCACCCGGGAGCTCGGTCCCGTCGTCCACAGCGCGCTCGTCCCGACGTGGGACGGTGCGCTGTGGGTCGGCGAGGTGGACCGTGCGGACCTGCGGGCCGCCGGGCCGCGGGACGCCATCGCGCTGGAGGGCGCCGCCGGCTACCGTCGGGCGCGCCTGCTGGTCCGTGACCACGGCGAGCCGGTCGGCTTCGTCGAGACCGACGTCGTCGCACGACGTCGCACCGGGGCGTCCCTCGACGCCCGCAGCCTCGAGCGAGCGGCACGGCACCTGCCCGTCCCCGCCCGACGGCCGGCCGCTGATCAGGCGTTGCCGTCCGTCACCGCGGTGCTGTGCACCGACGGGGCCGCCGCGGACACCATGCGGTCGGTGCTCGAGAGCACGGGCGTCGACCTGGACGTCGTGGTCGTGTCCGCACGAGCCGACGGCCCCGGGACGACGACGATCGACGGGCGCCGGGTCACCACCGTGCCGGCGCCGGCCGGCGGTCTCGCGGCCGCCCGCAACGCCGGCCTGCTGCTCGCGGAGGGAGACGTCGTCGCGTTCGTCGCCGAGGGCGCGCTGGTGGACCCCGCGTGGGCGTCCGCCCTCGCCACCGCCTTCGCCGCGGACCCGGACGTCGCCTGCGTCACCGGCCCCGCGCCGAGCGCCGAGCTCCGCACGCCCGCACAGCGCTGGCACGACGAGCACCACGGCGGCGGCCGGACCGTCGCGCGCCGGGTGTTCCGCGCCGAGGACGAACGCGGCACCGGTGCCCGGCACCCGTTCGCCGCGGCCGACTACGGCACCGGCGCGAACCTCGCGGTCCGCAGACTCGCCGCCCTCGGGATCGGCGGGTTCGACACCGCCTTCGGTCCCGGCACCCACGTCGGTGCCGGTGACGACCTCGACCTCTTCACACGACTGCTCGTCGCGGGACACGCGATCGCCGTCGAACCCGCCGCCGTCGCCTGGCAGCGGACCCCGGACGACGTCGCGTCGCTCCGGCGGACCGCCGCGGCGCACGGCCACGGACTCGGAGCCTGGATGACCAAGAACGCCCTCGACCGCGACACCCTCGTCGCCACGGTCGACGCCGCCCCCGACGCGCTGAGCGCCTTCGCACGCCTCGGGCTCGCACCCGCCGGCACGCCCGCCGGGACCACGGACGTGGTCGGCGGTCGAGCCGTCGGCGACGACGGGGTCGAGGCCGAGTACGCCGCGACGAGCCGTCGCCTGCGCCGCGTCGAGCAGCGCTCGGTGGTCACCGGTCCGGTGCGCGCGCTGGCCGAGCGCCTGCGCGGCGGGGGGACCCTCGCCCGCACCGCACACGGTCGCCACGGGCTGGCCGAGGCCGGAGCCGAGCTGCCGCTCGCCGCCGGGACCATGGGGCCGCTCGCCCGGCTCGTCGCCGCCGCGGTCGTCGTCCTGACCCTCGTCGCCGCGGCCGCCGGCGCAGCCCTGGAGCTGCCGACCCTCCGGGGCGCCGCGATCGGCACGTTCCTGTTCGCCGTGGTCGGGGTCGCGCCGGTGCTCCTGCTGCGTCCGATGCCGCTCGCCCGCTTCGCGTTGTTCTCGGTCACGACGTCGATCGTCGCCACGATCGCGATCGGCTACACGATGGCGACCGTGGGCGTGTGGGTGCCCGCGGTGCCCTTCGCGGTGGTGGTCGTCCTGACGGCGGCGATCGTCGCCGGCACCGTGCTCCGCGACGCGCAGGACCTGCACCGGGTGCTCCTCGCGCGTTCCGTCGCCGGCCGCGCGGGCAGGACGGTCCGGTCGTGGTGGGGGACGTGGACGACGACCCGCTCGGTCACCGTCGCCTCGGTGGTCGGGGTCGGGATCGTCGTCGTCGCCGCGCTCACGCACGTCGGGGACCCGGTGCCCGCCGGCCTGTTCGGGTCGCTCGGCATCGGTCTGCCCGTCGGCCTGGCGGTCCTCGTGGCCGCCGCGGTCGTGGCGCTCGTCCGTGGCCGCGGCGCCGCCGTGCCCGTGGTCGCGCTGGGCGGGGTCGTGCAGCTGGCGCAGGCGATCACCTACGGCATGCCGACGGTCACCGCGGCCGCGCGACACATCGGTGTCCTCGAGTACATCCGGCAGTTCGGGCGCACGAACCCCGCCGCCGACATCTTCCAGACGTGGTCCGGCCTGTTCGCAGGCGGCGCGTGGGTGGCCGACGTCGGCGGCATCGTCAACGCGATGACGATCGCCGCCTGGGTGCCCGTGCTCCTGGCGTTCGCCACCACGCTCGGCATCGGCGTGCTCGCGGCGAACTGGCTGCCCGGCACCCGTCGCCCGTGGGTGGCCGCCCTGCTCACCGCGATGACCGGGTCGCTCAACACGACCTACTTCTCGCCGCAGTCGACCGGCATCCTGCTCTCCGTCGTCGTGCTCGTGCTCGCCACCGGCCCCCTGCGCCGCGTGACGGTGACCGGCCGCGACGGGACGCCCGTGAGCGCACTCCGACCCCGCGCGGTGACGGCCTCGCGCGTCGTCGGCATCGCCCTGATCAGCGTCGTCCTCGCGGTCACGCACCAGATCTCGCCGTACCTCACCGTCGCGGCACTCGTGACCCTGCTCGTGTTCAAGCTCACGAAGCCGTGGTGGCTGCCGGTCGTCGTGCTCGTGCCGGCGGTGGTCTTCGCGGTGCTGAACGGCAGCGTCCTCGACCGCTTCCTGTCGCTCGCCGCCGTCGGGCGCGTGCTCGACAACGTGCAGCCGCCGTCGCACGACATGACGGTCCTGCCGAAGCCGCTCGTGACCCGGTTGGCGTTCGACGTGCCCGCCGCGGCGCTCGTGCTGCTCGGGATCGCCGCGGTCGTCACGGTGCTCGTCCGGCGTGACCGCCTGCACTGGGGCATGCTCGCGGCTGCTGCGAGCCCGATCTCGCTGCTCGTCGCCACGAACTACGGGCAGGAGGGCATCTTCCGGGTCGTCCTGTTCGCCACGCCGTGGATCGCGGTGCTCGCCGCCGCGCTGCCGGGCCCGTCCAGCCGCTTCGCCGGGGTCGACCGCGTCCTGCGCCGTGCGGCACGGCCGGTCGGTGTCCGCTTCGCCGCGGTCGGCGCCGCGGTCGCGCTGCTGGTCGCCGTGGGCGCCTTCGGGCAGACCGCCCTCGACTGGAACCGGGTGATGACCCGCAGCCAGTCCGAGGCGACGCAGCTGTACGACCGGACCGCGCCGAAGGGCTCGGTGATGCTGCTCACCGGTTCGGCGAACGCCGTGCCGAGCAACACCGGCGCCCGGTACTTCGACGTCGGCTACCTGTCCCGCGAGGCGCTCGGGCCGTACCCGTCGGACACCGACTACGACGCGCAGCAGGACGTCTCGGACCTGACCCGGCGGCTCGTCACCGACTGGACCGCGACGAAGTACTACGCCCTGGTCGCCCAGCCCTTCGGCGCGTACGACGAGCGCTACGGCTACCAGTCCGAGGCCGACTACCGCGAGCTGGCCGACGCGATGGCCTCGTCGCCGTACTGGGAGCGGGTCTGGTCGTCCGGTTCGACCGCGATGTACGAGCTCACCCCGGCCGGGATGCGGCATGCCGCCGAGTGAGTCGGCCGCCGTGCCGCCGAGTGCGTCGGCCGGCGCGCCGGCGAGTGCGTCGGTCGCCGTGTCGGCGAGTGCGTCGGTCGGAGTGCCGTCGCGTGCGTCGGTCGCGGGACCGCACGGCCGCCGTCGGGCAGGGCTCGCGTCCCTGCTCGGCGCGGTCCTCGCGGCGACCGCGCTCGTCACGGCCCTGGTCGTGGGCGTGCCCGGAGCCGCCCAGCGGGCCGACGCAGCCGCCGGTGCGGGCTGCGCCGCCGGCTCGGTGCTGAACGTCGTCGCGCACCCCGACGACGACCTGCTCTTCCAGGGCACCCAGCTCCGCTCCGACATCGAGGCGGGCCGGTGCGTCCGCTCCGTCGTGGTCACGGCGGGGGACGCCGGGTACCCGCGCTGGTACTGGGGCGAGCGGCAGACCGGCCTGATGGCGGCGTACGCCGGCATCGCCGGTGCGCCGTCCGACTGGACGACCGGGTCGACGGTCGTGGCCGGACACACCGTGCACACCGAGACGCTCACGGCGGCGCCGCGGATCAGCCTGGTGTTCCTCGAGCTGCCGGACGGCAACGTCGAGGGCAACGGGTTCTGGGCCGACGGCTACCAGAGCCTCGAGCACCTGTACGAGGGGTCGCTCGACGCGATCGACTCGGTCGCCGACGCGACCCACCCGACGTCGTACACGCTGTCCGACCTGCGGGCGACCCTGCTCGCGCTCGTGCGGTGGACCGCGCCGTCGTCGATCCACACGCTCGACCACGAGGGGTCCTACGGCGACGGCGACCACAGCGACCACCACACCGTCGCGTACCTGACCGACGAGGTGCAGCGGGCGTCCGGCACCTCGCACGGGTTCACCGGGTTCATGGGCTACCCCATCGCCGACCGGCCGACCAACCTGACCGCTGCGCAGACGGACGCCAAGGCCGGTGCGTTCTTCACCTACGCGGCCCACGACGACCAGACCTGCACGTCGCGTGCCGCCTGCGCGGACCGCTGGGAGGACGCCTGGTTCAGTCGCCAGTACACCGTCGGCACGCCGGCGACCGACCCGGGCACGACCCCCGACCCCGGTTCCGGGTCCACGCCCGGGACCGGGACGGGCACCCCGGGGACGCAGCCGACGACCACGAACGTCGCCGGCAGTGCAGTCGTCACCGCGAGCGCCGAGAACCCGGCCGACGGGCAGACCGCGCGCGGGGCCGTCGACGGCGTCGTGAGCGGGTACCCGGAGGCCCCCACCGCCGAGTGGGTGGCGCCGGGCGGGGGAGCGGGGA
>NZ_MCIG01000094.1 GCF_001705035.1 Curtobacterium sp. UCD-KPL2560
GTCCACCGCCCACCCGCCCGTGGCCGTGAACGCCGGGCCCCGTCGGGCGGTCGCCACGAAGGTGCCGTCCGGACGCAGCACCACGCGTGCGCCGTCGATCCCGAACCAGCCGCCGTGGGCCGTCGTCCGTGCCTTCGCGACCGCCTCGGACGCGGCGAACAGCACGCTGTCCGGACTCTCACCACCGGATCGGCGGAGGGCCTCGAGACCGGCCCGGACGGGCGTGCTGTCGAGGTCCGCGATGCGCCCGAGCACCCCCGCGGGCAGCGGTCGGACGGGGGTCGCGTCGATGCCGATCCCGGCGTGTTCGACGGACCGACCGACGGCGCACGCGCGGAGTCCGGCGCAGTGCGTGATCGCGCCGACGACCCCGTCGGGCCACACGGGTGCGCCGCTCCGTGCGACGGGGATGGACGGCGCGTCGATCCCCGTGGCCGCGCAGGCACGGCGGGCGAGCACACGACCGGTCGTGAACTCCGCGCGACGGGCCGGCAGTGCCGTGGCGACCGCCGTGCGCTCGTCGTCGGTCAGCGGACCGTCGAGGTCGTGGGTCGTGGCGACGACGACCACCGAGGCGGGCAGGAGCGCCGCCCAGGGGTCACGTCGTCGAAGTTGCACATTGCAATCAGACGCCGGTTCCCTCGGAGTCCCCCGGACGGGGCACGTCCCGGGGCGGGATCGGGCACACGCTCAGGAGCGTGGACGGCGACGGTGACGGCGACGGCGACGGCGACCGTGCCGGAGCGCGGCGCACCGGACCGGGGCGCCACGCGTATCTCAGGCGGGCAGCACCGCGACGACCGCGTGGTGGTCCGCCCACGACGCGGTGAGGGTCTGGCCGTCCGGCACCGGCAGCCCGACCACCCGCAGCACGACGAGGTCGCCGTGGTCGGTCCGCACCGTGGTCTCGGTGCCGTCGGTGTGCGCCTCGACCCGGGTCACGGTGGGGGAGTCCGACGCCGAGCCGCTGCCCACCGCCGTCGCCTCCTTGTCGAACGTCCCGGAGCCGTCCGCGCGCTCGAGGTCGGCCTCGTGGCCGCCCGTGACGATCGCCCGCCGCACCACGTCGGCGTAGACCGGGTCGCCCACCGCGTCGTACACCCATCGGTGACCGAGCACCGAGTGGTCCATCTCGGTCACGAGGTGCGCGTCGGCACCCTCGAGCGGCGCACCGCGGTACGTCAACGGCGTGTGCAGCAGTCGGCCGTCCGGGGTCCGCACGACGATCACCTCGACGCCGACCTCGCCCGCGGGGTCGTCGAACCGGAAGCGCGTCACGACCTCGACGGACTCCCCGGCGGACAGCCCGCTCCACGGCTGCGCGGGCAGCCAGGCGGCGAGGGCCTCGGCCTTGGTCGGTCGGAGGGTTGCGTGGTGGATGACGGCCATGTCCCGACGCTACCGAGGACCGCTCACGCAGGCGTGACGGCCCGCCGTCCACACGCTGCGTACGCTGTGGGGGTGCGCGACGACCTCCTCCCCGTGCTCGCCTGCCTCGTCTGCGCCGAGCCGCTCGCCCGCGTCGCGGACGGATCGGTCGGGTGCGCGACGGGTCACCGGTACGACGAGGCGAAGCAGGGCCACCTCACGCTCCTCCCCGCGAAGCGCCGCGCGCTCACGGCGGACACCCCCGCGATGGTCGACGCCCGCGTGCGGTTCCTCGGCCGCGGGCACTACGGGCCCGTCGAGCGGGCGCTCGCCGCGGTCGTCGCCGACGCCACCGCCCCGGGCGTCGTGCTCGACGTCGGGTCCGGTCCCGGGACCTACCTCGCCCACGTGCTCGACGCGGTCGCCGACGACGCGGCCGACCGTGTCGACGCACCGGACCCGGACGGGAGGCGCGGCCCGGCCCCGGCAGGGGCCGTCGCGGCCCGCCTCGGGGTCGCGCTGGACCTGTCCGCGGTGGCGATCCGTCGCGCCGCACGGGTGCACGCGCGGGCGGGAGCCGTCGTCGGGGACGTGACCGAGCGCCTCCCGGTCGTCGACGACGCGGCCGCCGTCGTGCTGGACGTGTTCGCGCCGCGCAACCAGCGGGAGTACGCCCGCGTGCTGCACCCGGCGGGGGTCCTGGCGGTGGTGACCCCGCGGCCCGGCCACCTGGCGGAGCTCGCCGAGGCGACGATCGCCGTGGACCCGGAGAAGGAGCGACGGCTGCACGACTCGCTGACGCCGTCGTTCGCGCTGCGGAGCTCGGACGACCTGACGTGGACGATGGATCTGACCGCCGAGGACGTGCACGACGTCGTGCACATGGGGCCGAGCCACCACCACGTCGACCCGGACCGGGTCTTCGCGCCCACGACCGTCACCGCCGCCGTGACGGTCAGCACCTGGACGCCCGCGGGCTGAGGGCCTCCGCGCCGACGGCTTGCGGGCCTGCACACGCCGGCGGAGTGCGGGCCTCCACGTCGACGGAGCAGACGACGTCGGGTCCGCGCTCGGTACCCGACGTCGTCTGCTCCATCCGTGGCCGGGCGTCAGGCCTGCGGTGCCGCGACGTCGAGCTGCCAGACGACGCCGAACCGGTCGCGCAGCTGTCCCGCGAGCGGCGCCCACGGCGTCGGTGCGAGGGGCTGGCGCACCTCGGCGCCGTCGGACAGGGCCTCCCAGTAGCGCGTGACCTCGTCCGCGTCGTCACCGTGCACGAAGACGTAGAAGGCGTTCGTGCCCTGGTCGTAGGGCTGGTCCGGCCAGACGTCGAACGCCATGATCCGGAGACCGGCCTCGGTGGTGACCTGGCCGAACACGATGCGGTCGGTCCATGCGGGGTCCTGCGATGCGCCCATCTGGCCGTAGGTCGCGGCGGTCACGGTCCCGCCGAAGACCGTTGCGTAGTGGTCCAGGGCCGCGCGGGCCTGGCCGTCGAAGTTGAGGTGTGTGGTCGTCTCGATGCTCATGGCAGGAGTGTGTCGGGCGTTGCGGTCAGATCGTGACCGAAACCCGGACGAGGATGGAGGCATGTCCGGACCGTCCTCGCGCATGCTGTCGCTGCTCTCCCTGCTGCAGGTGCACCGCGACTGGGCCGGCGACGAACTCGCGACCCGGTTGGCCGTCAGCCCGCGCACGCTCCGCCGCGACGTCGACCGGCTCCGGGACCTCGGGTACCGCGTGGAGTCGGTGCGCGGACCCGCGGGCGGCTACCGGCTCGCCGCCGGTTCGGACCTGCCGCCGCTGCTCTTCGACGACGAGCAGGCCGTCGCGATCGCCCTCGCCCTCGCGGTCGCCCCGGCCTCGGGCGCCGACATCGCCGAGGCCGCGACCCGGGCGCTCGCCACCGTGCGCCAGGTGATGCCCGAACGGCTGCGGAACCGGGTCGACCTGGTGGACGCCGTGGCCGCGCCGGGGCGGACCCGCGTCGACCCCGAGGTGCTCGTCGCCGTCGGTGAGGCCGTCCGCCGCCACGAGGTCCTGCGCTTCGGCTACGGCGATCGGGACACCCCGCACCGCGTCGAGCCGCACGCGGTCGTCGCGCGGAACGGCCGCTGGTACCTGCTCGCGTGGGACCCCGAGCACGACGACTGGCGCACCTACCGCGTCGACCGGATCGTGCCGCGGATGCCCACCCGGCTGGCGTTCACCCCGCGACCGGTCCCGGGTGGCGACGTCGCGGCGTTCGTCTCGGCACGGTTCCGGGGCTCGTCGACCGAGGACGTGTGGCCGTGCACCGGGTCGGTACTCGTGACGGCTGGGGACGCCGAGCGGATCGCACCGTTCCTGCCGGAGGACGCGGTCGTCGAGCCCACGGGGGACGATCGCCGGCGGGTGACGCTCGGGTCGTGGTCGTGGGACGGACTCGCGGGGGTGCTCGCCGGGACGACGGTGCCGTTCACGGTCGAGGGGCCGGAGGAGCTGCGGGTCGCGGTGGAGGCGCTCGCGGCGCGGTTGCTCGACGCCGGTCGTGGCTGATCAGACGGCGCGGGTCTGCCGGGGGTTCCAGAGCGGCTCTTGGAGCCATGCCGGATCTGCACCGGTCGAGCCGACGTCGATCCCGTCGATGTCCGGGAAGGACGACAGGAGTGCCGCCGTCCGCACCTGCCAGTCCTCGTCGGAAGGCACGGCATCGAGCAGATGCGCCAGGACTGCCAAGACCTCGTAGACGCCGAAACGCTTCGGTGCCGATCCGGAACCGAGGTGTGCGAGCGCCGGGACCTGCGCCGCGGTCGGGCGCTTGGGAGCGACGACAAGCTTGCGGTTGAACAACCGCGAGTGGTGGGCAGCGACGTTGCGCACGTAGTTGACGGACGCGAGCCAGCTCCGCATCAACTGTTTCGTCGGAACCGAGAACGCCGCGGCGACTTCGGTGGCGAGATCGTTCCGGAGCCCGCCGTACAGCCGCGACACCTGCCCGAGTTCGAGCAACTCGACGACGACCCAGACGGGCATGTGTCCGTCGTACCGATCGCGGAAGTGCGTCACGAACGACTCATCCGAACGGCCCTTCCGGTCCTCGAGCCGGCCCAGCCACCGCTGGTGTTCGCTGCGCCGGTCGGGGTCCGATCCCGAGGCGGTGAAGGCCGCACTGAATGCTGCTGGATCCTCGTGGGCGAACGGCGACAGCCGACCGAGGACGTGCGCGAGCCTGGTGCGGATAGCGACTTCGACCCGTTCCACGGCCTCGAGGACCAGCAAGCGCAGCGCTCGATCGAAGGCGATCAGTTCGCAGGCGTGGTCGAACCGGGCAGTGACGCGGTACTGCTCCTCGACGACGACCGACGCTCGTCCGCGCTCATCGATCACCGTGTGGGACTGCCGGAGCGGGTAGAGGTAGCCGGTGAGCCGGTAGTACCCCACCTCGTGCAGCACGGCCGCCGCGCGTTCGACGTCCGGGATGACGAGTCCTCGGCGGCGAAGGATCCCGATCTGGTCGTCGATCGACAGCCACGGCTTCGTGTAGGGCACCTCGTCTCCCCCCGGGACAAGAAAATCGGCCCGAGCCGTCAGGCGAGCGGGCCGATCGTGATGCTGCAAGGGTACCAGCGTCGCCCCGGCCTCGGCAACGAGGCTGAGCATCCGCGGCTCGCGCCGCGTCGGTCGTTAGGGCGGCGCATGCGTCCGACAGCAGGCCGTCAGGAACCCGTTAGGACCGGCCTGGAGGCGCGGTGCCGGATCCAGCATCGGTTCCGCACCACACGTGGTGCGGTCAGCGTCACCCGACGCGGACCACGCAGCAACCCTGGAGTCCCTCGTGTTCGACGTCTTCGTCGTCGCCGGTGTCCTCGCCGTGTTCGGTGTGGTGGCACTCATCGCCAAGGGGGTGGAGCGACTGTGATCGTCGTCACCATCGCCGCCGCCGTCCTCGGCATCGCCTCGGTCGTCTACCTGGTGTGGGCCCTGGTCCACCCGGAGCGCTTCTGATGGCCGGCTCCGCCGCCGACACCTGGGCCGGCATCGCCCAGGTCGCGACGCTCGTCCTGCTCCTCGTCGTCGCACACCGCCCGGTCGGGGACTGGATGGCGCACGTCTACACGCCGACGAAGCACGCCCGCATCGAGCGCGGCGTGTACCGGGTGATCGGGGTCGACCCCGACGCCGAGCAGTCCTGGCCCGCGTACCTGCGGGGCGTGCTGCTCTTCAGCGTCGTCGGGCTCCTCGTCGTCTACCTGCTGCAGCGCATCCAGGTGGTGCTGCCGGGGAACCTCGGGCTGCCGGACGTCGGGCCGTCGCTCGCGTTCAACACGGCGGCGTCGTTCGTCGCGAACACGAACTGGCAGTCCTACTCGCCCGAGGCCACCGTCGGCTACACCGTGCAGATGGCGGGCCTCGCGGTGCAGAACTTCCTGTCCGCCGCGGTCGGCCTCGCCGTCGCCGTCGCCCTGGTCCGCGGGTTCGCCCGCCGGAAGTCGGGCACGCTCGGCAACGTCTGGGTCGACGTCGTGCGCGGCACGGGTCGCCTGCTCCTGCCCGGCGCGTTCGTGTTCGCGCTCGTGCTCGTCGCCGGGGGCGTCGTGCAGTCCTGGGGCGCCGGGATCGACGTCACCACCCTCGCCGGCGGGACGCAGCACATCCCGGACGGCTTCGTCGCGTCGCAGGAGGCGATCAAGGAGCTCGGCACGAACGGTGGCGGCTACTTCAACGCGAACTCGGCGCACCCGTTCGAGAACCCGCAGGCGTGGACGAACCTCGTCGAGGTCTTCCTCATGCTCGTCATCCCGTTCTCGCTCCCGCGCACCTTCGGGCGGCTCGTCGGCGACGGCCGCCAGGGCACCGCGATCCTCGCCGTGATGGGCGCGATCTTCCTCGTGTCGCTCTCGGTGATGTCGATCGCCGAACTCGCCGGCGGCGGCAGCGCCACCCAGGCGGCGGGCGCGGCGATGGAGGGCAAGGAGATGCGGTTCGGCATCCTCGGCACGACCCTCTTCGGCACGACCTCGACCGCGACGTCCACGGGCGCCGTGAACGGCATGTTCGACAGCTTCACGCCGATCGGCGGCATGATGGCGCTCCTCAACATGATGCTCGGCGAGATCAGCCCCGGCGGTGTCGGCTCCGGCCTGTACGGGATGCTCGTGCTCGCGGTCATCACGGTGTTCATCGGCGGGCTCCTCGTCGGTCGCACCCCGGAGTACCTCGGCAAGAAGATCCGCGCCCGCGAGATGACCTTCGCCGCGCTGTACATCCTCGTCACGCCGACCCTGGTGCTGCTCGGCACCGGACTGTCCCTGGTGATCCCGGGCGTCCGTGAGCAGGTCCTCGGCACGAGCCTGTTCAACCCGGGCAACCACGGGCTCTCCGAGTTGCTGTACGCCTTCACCTCGGGCGCGAACAACAACGGGTCGGCGTTCGGTGGGCTCACCGCGAACACCACGTGGATGAACTCCGCGCTCGGCGTCGTGATGCTGCTCGGGCGGTTCATCCCGATCGCGCTCGTCCTGGCGCTCGCCGGGTCGCTCGCCGCCCAGGACAAGGTGCCCGCGACCAGCGGCACGCTGCCCACGCACCGGCCGCTGTTCATCGGCCTGCTCGGTGCGGTCGCCGTGATCGTCACCGCCCTCACCTACTTCCCGGTCCTCGCTCTCGGACCGCTCGCGGAAGCACTCGCCCGATGAAAGCCCAGCCGATGTCCGAGGACACTGCAATGACCACCGTGACCGACGCGCCGGAGGCGACCACCGCCTCCCGGCCGACCACCTCGTCCGCCTTCGGGCCCCGCCAACTGGCGGCGGGCCTCCCGGGCGCCCTGCGCAAGCTCGACCCGCGCCTGATGTGGCGCAACCCCGTCATGTTCATCGTCGAGGTCGGTGCCGCGCTCACCACGGTGACCGCCTTCGTCGAGCCGTCCGCGTTCACCACCGCGATCGCGGTGTGGCTCTGGCTGACGGTGGTCTTCGCCAACCTGGCCGAGGCCGTGGCCGAGGGCCGTGGCAAGGCGCAGGCCGACACCCTCCGCAAGACCCGCTCCACCACGAGCGCACGGCGCGTCCGCGGGTACGACGCGGCCGGCGACCCGGCCGCCCTGCGGGCCGAGACCGAGGAGCTGGCCTCCGTCGACCTCGCCAAGGGCGACGTCGTGGTCGTCGTCGCCGGTGAGGTGGTCCCGGGCGACGGCGACGTCATCGACGGCATCGCGAGCGTCGACGAGTCGGCCGTCACCGGCGAGTCCGCGCCCGTCATCCGGGAGTCGGGCGGTGACCGCAGCGCGGTGACCGGCGGCACCCGGGTGCTGTCCGACCGGATCGTGGTGCGCATCACGTCGACGCCCGGCGAGACCTTCATCGACCGGATGATCCGGCTCGTCGAGGGTGCCGCTCGCCAGAAGACGCCGAACGAGATCGCGCTGAACATCCTGCTCGCGTCGCTGTCGATCGTGTTCGTGATCGTCTGCCTCACGATGCAGCCCATCGCGGGCCTCGTCGGCGCCACGGTCAGCGTGCCCGTGCTCATCGCCCTGCTCGTCTGCCTCATCCCGACCACCATCGGCGCGCTGCTCTCCGCGATCGGCATCGCCGGCATGGACCGGCTCGTGCAGCACAACGTCCTGGCGATGTCGGGCCGCGCGGTCGAGGCCGCCGGTGACATCACCACGCTGCTGCTCGACAAGACCGGCACGATCACCTACGGCAACCGCCAGGCGTCCCGCGTCGTCCCGGTGCCCGGCGTGACCGTCACGACGCTCATGGAGGCGGCAGCGCTGTCGAGCGCCGCCGACAGCACACCCGAGGGACGGTCCATCGTCACGCTCGCGGCAGCAGACGGGGTCGCACCCGGGACGCCCGCCGGCGCGGTCGAGGTGCCGTTCACGGCGCAGACCCGCATGTCCGGCCTCGACCTGGCCGACGGCTCGCAGATCCGCAAGGGCGCCGCGGCCGCCGTGCTCGCCTGGGCCGGGTCCGCGGACGCCGCGGTCGTCGCCTCGGTGGACGCCACCGTCGCCGAGGTCTCCGACCAGGGCGGGACGCCGCTCGTCGTCGGACGGCGCGACGCCTCCGGGACCGTGGCGCTGCTCGGCGTCGTGCACCTGAAGGACGTCGTCAAGGAGGGCATGGCCGCCCGGTTCGCCGAGCTCCGCAGCATGGGCATCCGCACCGTGATGATCACCGGCGACAACCCGCGCACCGCGAAGGCGATCGCCGCCGAGGCCGGGGTCGACGACTACCTCGCCGAGGCCACCCCGGAGGACAAGCTCGCGCTCATCAAGCGGGAGCAGGAGGGCGGCAACCTCGTCGCCATGACCGGCGACGGCACGAACGACGCCCCGGCCCTGGCGCAGGCCGACGTCGGCGTCGCGATGAACACCGGCACCACCGCTGCGAAGGAGGCCGGCAACATGGTCGACCTCGACTCCGACCCGACGAAGCTCATCGACGTCGTCCGGATCGGCAAGCAGCTGCTCATCACCCGCGGTGCGCTGACGACCTTCTCGATCGCCAACGACGTCGCGAAGTACTTCGCGATCATCCCGGCCATGTTCCAGGCGGCGTTCCCCGGCCTCGCGGCGCTCAACGTCATGGGACTGCACAGCCCGTCGTCCGCGATCCTGTCCGCGGTCGTCTTCAACGCCCTCGTCATCGTGGCGCTCATCCCGCTCTCCCTGCGGGGCGTGCGCTACCGGGCGGCCTCTGCGTCGTCCGTCCTCGGACGCAACCTGCTCGTCTACGGGCTCGGCGGCGTCATCGTCCCCTTCGTCGGCATCAAGCTGATCGACCTCGTCGTCGGTCTCATCCCGGGGTTCTAGTCCAATGGCATCCGTACGGTCCACCTTCCGCTCCACCGGTGTGGCGATCCGCCTCACCCTCCTGTCCACCGTCGTCCTCGGCGTCGTCTACCCGCTCGCGGTGTGGGGCGTCGGCCAGGCCGCCTTCCACGACCAGGCGAACGGGTCGATGGTCACCGACTCCTCCGGCACGGTCGTCGGCTCGTCCCTCATCGGGCAGTCGTTCGACGGCAAGGGCGCCGACCGCTGGTTCCAGTCGCGCCCGAGCGCCGCGGGCGAGGAGGGCTACGACGCGAACGCCTCGTCCGGCTCGAACCTCGGCCCGTCGAACCCCGACCTGCTCAAGGCGGTCGAGGAGCGCCGCGCCGCCGTGGCGAAGGCCGACGGGGTCAGCGCCGCCGAGGTGCCGGCCGACGCGGTCACCGCCTCGGGCTCGGGCCTCGACCCGGACATCAGCCCGGAGTACGCGCTCCAGCAGGTGTCCCGGGTGGCCTCGGCCCGCGGGCTGTCCGAGGACACCGTCCGCAGGCTCGTCGACGAGCACACCGAGGCCCGGCAGCTCGGGTTCCTCGGGGAGCCGGTCGTCAACGTGCTCGAGCTGAACCTGGCGCTCGCGGCGACGCGCTGACGCGGGGGCGGGGGCGGGGCGCGGCCGAGGTCGCGGCCGTGGTCGCGGTCGCGCTCCGCGCTGCTGCGGCTCGCACAACCGGAAGCACCTCGCACCACGGAATCCCGTGGCGCGACGTGCTCCCGGTTGTGCAGACGCACGTCGAACCACCCCGCCCCGCGCCACCAC
>NZ_MCIG01000095.1 GCF_001705035.1 Curtobacterium sp. UCD-KPL2560
GGGCCGGCGGGGGGTGCCGGTCCGGCCCGGCGGGTGACACCGGTCCAGCCCGGCGGTGACACCGGTCCGGTCGGCGGGGTGACACCCGTCCGGCCGGCGTGCGCCAGGATGGAGGCATGACCGACCAGCGCATCGCCGTCGTCGTCCTCGCCGCCGGCCAGGGCACCCGCATGAAGTCGTCCACCCCGAAGGTGCTGCACCGCCTCGCGGGCCTGCCGCTCGTCGCGCACGTGCTCCGGACCGCCTCGACCATCGAGCCCGAGCACGTCGTCGTCGTCGTCCGGCACGAACGGGAGCGCGTCGCGGCCGAGGTCGCCGAGCGTGCCCCGGGCGCGATCGTCGTCGACCAGGACGACGTCCCCGGTACCGGTCGTGCCGTCGAGGTCGCCGTGCAGGCGCTGCCCGCCGACTTCGACGGAGCGGTCGTCGTGCTCTCGGGCGACGTGCCGTTGCTCGACGCCGCGTCGCTGCGGCGGCTCGCGGACGCCCACGTCGGCAACGCCGTGACGCTCGTCAGCGCGCTCGCCCCGGACCCGACCGGTCTCGGTCGGATCGTGCGCGACGCCTCCGGGGCGTTCGTCGGGGTCGTCGAGCACAAGGACGCGACCGACGAGCAGCGCACCATCACCGAGGCCAACGCCGGCATCTACGCCTTCGACGTCACGCACCTGCGCGCGGTCCTGCCCGAGCTCACCACCGCGAACGCGCAGGGCGAGAAGTACGTCACGGACGTCCCCGCCCTCGTCGCGGCGCGCGGCGGCGTGGTCGACGTCGTCACGCTGACCGACCCGTGGCTGGTCGCCGGGATCAACGACCGCGCGCAGCTGTCCGACGCGGCACGCGAGCTCAACGCACGCATCGTCCGCCGGCACCAGCTCGCCGGCGTGACCGTGCAGGACCCCGCCACGACCTGGATCGACCTCGACGTGACGATCGAGCCCGACGCCGAGGTCCTGCCGGGCACGCAGCTCCTCGGCGCGACCGCCATCGCCGCCGGTGCCGTCGTCGGGCCGGACACGACGCTCCGCGACACCGAGGTCGGGGCCGGCGCCACGGTGAACCGCGTCGACGCCACCCTCGCCGTCGTCGGTGCCGGCGCGTCGGTCGGCCCCTTCGCCTACCTCCGACCGGGCACGATCCTCGGCGACCAGGGCAAGATCGGCACCTTCGTCGAGACGAAGAACGCCGTGATCGGCCGCGGCAGCAAGGTGCCGCACCTGTCGTACATCGGCGACGCCGAGGTCGGTGAGGACTCGAACATCGGGGCGAACACCATCACCGCGAACTACGACGGCGTGCACAAGCACCGCACCGAGGTCGGGTCGAACGTGCGGACCGGATCGCACAACGTCTTCGTCGCCCCCGTTAGGATTGGCGACGGGGCGTACACCGGCGCGGGTACGACCGTCCGCAAGGACGTACCGGCCGGGTCGCTGGCCATCAGCTACGCCCCGCAGCGCAACACCGACGGATGGGTCGAGGAACACCGGCCCGGTTCGCCGGCGGCCGAGGCGGCTCGGCGCGCGCACGGCGAACAGAACACGACAGCCTGACCCGGCCGTCGGCATCGACCCCACGGGGTCAGGGAGTGAGCACCGCACTTGTCCGGAATCAAGACCACCGGCCAGAAACGACTCGTCCTCGTCTCGGGACGAGCACACCCGGAGCTCTCGGAGCAGATCGCCGCCGAGCTCGGCGTCGACCTGGTCCCGACCGACGCGCGCACCTTCGCGAACGGTGAGCTCTACGCCCGCTTCGACGAGTCGGTCCGCGGCTGCGACGCGTTCGTCATCCAGTCGCACACCGCGCCGATCAACGAGTGGCTCATGGAGCAGCTCATCATGGTCGACGCGCTCAAGCGTGCCTCGGCGAAGCGCATCACGGTCGTCGCGCCGTTCTACCCGTACGCCCGTCAGGACAAGAAGGGCCGCGGCCGCGAGCCGATCTCGGCCCGCCTCGTCGCCGACCTGTTCAAGGCGGCCGGCGCGCACCGCATCATGAGCGTCGACCTGCACGCCGCGCAGATCCAGGGCTTCTTCGACGGCCCCGTGGACCACCTGTTCGCGATGCCGGTGCTGCTCGAGCGCTTCAAGCAGATCCTCGACCCCGAGACGCTCACCGTCGTGTCGCCCGACATGGGGCGCGTGCGCGTGGCCGACATCTGGTCCGAGAAGCTCGGCGCGCCCCTCGCGATCATCCACAAGCGTCGCGACCCGCTCATCCCGAACCAGGTCTCGGTGCACGAGATCGTCGGCGACGTGTCCGGTCGCGTCTGCCTGCTCGTCGACGACCTCATCGACACGGGCCGCACGATCGCGAAGGCCGCCGAGGCCCTGAAGAACGCCGGCGCCACCGGTGTCGTCGTCGCCGCGACCCACGCCGTCTTCTCCGACCCCGCGACGGAGCTGCTCCAGAGCAAGTTCATCGACCGCGTCGTCGTCACCGACACGCTGCCGCTGCCGATGGAGAAGCGGTGGGAGCGCCTCGAGGTGCTGCCGATCGCGCCGCTCATCGCCCGGGCCATCCACGAGGTCTTCGACGACGGCTCGGTCACCTCGATGTTCGACGGTGCGGCGTAGCGCACGGGTCCGGAGCGGTCGGGTCGGTCGATCGTGACCGCTCCGGCCCGGCGGATGCGCCGTCGCGGTCCGGTCGCGCGATCGTGACCGCCCCGGTCCACCCCGCGCGGAACGCGCTCGCCGCCCGACTCCGGGCGGCGGGCAGCGTCTTCGCCGAGGACGAGGCCGACCTCCTGCTCGAGGCCGGTGACGGCGACCCCGTGCGACTCCGGACGCTCGTGCAGCGTCGGCTCGCCGGGGAGCCGCTCGAGGTCGTCCTCGGCTGGGCGGCCTTCGACGGGCACCGGGTGCGTGTCGCCGCGGGCGTGTTCGTCCCGCGCACCCGCACGACCGTCGTGGTCGAGCAGGCAGCCCGGCGGCTCCAGCGGTACGACCGCGTGGTCGACCTGTGCTGCGGGGTCGGCGCGATCTCGGTCGCGTTGCTCGGCCGGGTCGGTGCGCTCGACCTCGTGGCGGCCGACGTCGACCCGGACGCAGCGGACGTCGCCGCGGAGAACATCGGCGACCGCGGGATCGTCGTGACGGGCGACCTGTTCGCGCCGCTGCCGGACCGGTTCCGCGGGGCGGTCGACGTCGTCGCCGTGAACGCCCCCTACGTGCCGACGGCGGAGATCGCGCTGATGCCCGTGGAGGCCCGGGAGCACGAGCGCACGGTCGCCCTCGACGGCGGCCCGGACGGGCTCGACCTGCACCGCCGGATCGCTGCGGGCGCGGGGGAGTGGCTCCGGCCGGGCGGTGCGGTCGTCATCGAGGTGTCGGCGGAGCAGGCAGCGACCTCCGCGGCGGCGTTCGCAGCCGCGGGCTTCGCCGTCGAGGTCGTGCACGACGACGCGGTCGACGGGACCTGCGTGGTGGCGGTCCGTCCGAGCTGACCGGCGGTCCACCGCGCTGACCCGGCGCAGTCCGTGACGGCCGGCTCGGCCCGGGGTGGTCGGGCGCCGTCCGCACTCGGCTGTTCAGCCCGCACCGGTCGGGTCAGCCCGCACTCGGCGGTTCAGCCCGCACCGGTCGGGTCAGCCCGCGCTGACCTGGACGCTGTGCCACCCGGAGGCACCGTTCGGCGCCGGCGGCCGTTCGACGCTCGTCTGCACCTGCCCGTCGGCACTGATCGCCCGCACCTGCAGGCGGTGCGACCCCGCGGTGGGCTGCCACCGCCAGACCCACTGGCGCCAGGTGTCCGCCGACGCGGAGTCCGCGAGCGTCGCGTCCTGCCACGGACCGTCGTCGACCTGCACCTGGACGCCCTTGACGCCCGTGTGGGGCTGCCACGCGACGCCCGCGACCGCGACCGTTGCTCCGGCGTCCACGGTGCTGCCGTCGCGCGGGGTGTCGATCCGTGACTCGAGCTTCACCGGCCCCCGCTCCGACCACCCGCGGGGCGTCCAGTAGCCCTGTGCGTCGGCGAACCGGGTGACCTCGAGCTCGGTGACCCACTTCGTGGCCGAGACGTAGCCGTACAGGCCGGGCACCACCATGCGGACCGGGAACCCGTGCTCCGGCGGCAACGGCTCACCGTTCATCCCGACGGCCAGCAACGCCGCCGTCCCCTCGTCCTGCAGGACGTCGAGCGGGGTCCCGGCCGAGAAACCGTCGCTGCTCCGCGACAGCACCATGTCGGCGCCGTCGTGCACACCCGCCCGGGCCAGGAGCTCGCGGATGGGGTAGCCGAGCCACATCGCGTTGCCGATCAGGTCGCCACCGACCTCGTTCGACACGCAGCTCAGCGTGGCCATGTGTTCCTCGAGCGGGAGCGCGAGCAGTTCGTCCCAGGTCAGCTCGACCTCGCGGTCGACCGCGCCGTGGATGCGGAGCCGCCACTGTGCCGGGTCGATCGACGGTACGCGGAGCGCGGTGTCGATCCGGTAGAAGTCGGTGTTCGGCGTCACGTACGGGCTGATGCCGGACACGTCGAGCGAGGCACCGGCCGGCACGGCGGGGGCGGCCGTCGCGGGCGCCGGGAGGCGGATCGCACGACGCGCGGCCGCGGCCGCCTGCAGCGCGGAGGTCCCGATCCGGGAGGCACTGCCGACGACGACCGCCGTCACCGCGGTCGCGGCACCCCACACGAGGAAGGCGCGGCGTTCCGTCCCGGCGGGCCGGGGTGCGGCGGACGGCACCGCGGCAGCCGCCTCCCACCGTCGGAGCCGCTGCAGGAGCACGCGGAGCACGACCACCGCCGCGGCGACGCCGAGCACGGTCGGGGCGCCGTCCCACGTCCCGCTCCCGGTGCGGGTGGTCACGGACAGGAGGGAGAGGACGCCGCCGAGCGCGAACACGAGGGCACCGAACGGCGGCCGTGCACGTTCCAGGACGCCGGCGCCGGCGCTCACCGCGGCGGTGACGACGGCCATCAGCACGAACAGCGCGGCCTTGTCACGGGTGCCGAACAGCCCGACCATCAGGTCCTTCGCGGCCGGCGGTGCGAGGTCGATCACCGCAGACCCCACCGCCACGAGCGGACTGCCCGCCCCACCGAGCAGGAGCGCGACGAGCTCCGCGACGCCGAGGAAGACGGCGACCGCGACGACCCCGCAGGCAGCGGCGAACAGGACCGGGCGGCCCACCGGGGGCTGCGGAGCGTCGTCTCCCGGTGTCGTGCTGTGTGCCGGTGTCGTGCTGGGTGCCGGCGGACGGTCTGCGGTGGTCACCCGAGCAGCGTAGGTCGGCGGGACCCCGGATGCGCTGACAGTCGGGGGACTGTGGACGGCGCGACTGCCGTCGGGGCCTGTGGAGGAGGGAGCCGCTGCCACCCACCGGGTTCCCGGACCGTTCACCGACCGCCACAGCGCGCTGCCCGCCACCCGTGCGAGGATCGGACCGTGCCGAAGCCCCCCGACCGCGTCCCCCGACGTGGTCGCGGACGTGCCACCGGCCGGCGCCGTGTCGAGCGGTCGCCGCGTGCCGGTGTGCCGCGGCGTCGGATGTCGACCGCGCGCCGCATCACCGTCCTGCGCTGGGTGGTCCTCGCCGTCTGGGCCGTCCTGCTCGGCACCCGCGTCGCCGTCGTGACGGCGGCGCCGCAGACCGACCTGACGCTCCTCGGCGTCGTCGAGCTGCTCGCGATCACCGCGGGGGTCCTCCTCGTCGGTGCCGCGGTCGTCCGCGCGCAGGCGGTCCGTCGTCGTCGCGCGGACGAGGCCCTGGCCCTGGCGATCCGCCGCATCGACCCGACGGTCTGGCTCGTGCCCGCGGCCCCGACACCGGAGCTGCGGGACGCGGTGCGCCGGGCGCGGCCGGACGCCGACCTCGGACAGCGGGTCACGTGGGCGTTCGGCGCGACCGAGGCCTCGCTCTGGGAACTCGAGGAGCGTCGGGCAACCAGGCTGTTGGTCATCCGCTGGAGCCGGGTGGTGCACGTCGGCATCGAGGACGTCGACGGGGAGCGGCGCGCGAGCGCGGTCGCCCTGCACTACGTGCGTCCCGACGACTCGACGGCCGTCGCGACCTTCTTCGTGCGCTCGGCACCCGGGTCGAAGCGCCTGCTCGGCCGCGGTCCGCGCCTGGACCGGCTGGTCGCCGATCTCGCCCGGGAGCGGATCGTCGCCTGACGCACACGAGGGCCGCTCCTCCCGGAGCGACCCTCGCGGTGCACCCGCCGATGTCGGTGCTCCTGCGGACGTCAGTGCGTCGACGGCTCCTGCTCGACCTCGCGGCGGTCGTCCTCCGACCACAGGGTGTGGAAGGTGCCGTCCTTGTCGATGCGCTGGTAGGTGTGCGCGCCGAAGAAGTCCCGCTGGCCCTGGATGAGCGACGCGGGGAGACGGTCGGACGCGAGCGAGTCGTAGTACGCCAGTGCCGACGAGAAGCCCGGTGCGGGGATGCCCGACGCCACCGCGATGCCGACGATCCGGCGCCAGGCGGCCTCGCCCTCGGCGACGGCGTTCGCGAAGTACGGGTCGACGAGGAGCGACTCGAGTCCCGGGTTCTCGTCGTACGCCTCGACGAGGCGGTTGAGGAACTGCGCCCGGATGATGCAGCCACCCCGCCAGATCTTCGCCACGTTGCCGAGGTCGATGTCCCAGCCGTACTCCTTCGCGCCGGCGATGATGACGTCGAAGCCCTGCGCGTACGCGACGACCTTCGACGCGTAGAGCGCGGCGCGCACGTCGTCCTCGAACGTGTCGGGGACCTCGACGACGTCCGGTCGCCGCTGCACGGACTGCTGCACGGCGGCACGCTGCGACGGCTTGGACGACACGGCGCGCGCGAACACCGCCTCGCCGATGCCGGACACCGGGATGCCCAGGCCGACCGCGTTCTGCACGGTCCAGACACCGGTGCCCTTCGAGCCGGCCTCGTCACGGATGACGTCGACGAGCGGCTTGCCGGTGTCGGCGTCCTGCTGCTTGAGCACCTCGCCGGTGATCTCGATCAGGTAGGACTCCAGGTCTCCCTCGTTCCACTTGCCGTAGATCTCGACGAGTTCCTCGACGCTGTGGCCCCCGGCGCGACGGAGCAGGTCGTACGACTCCGCGATGAGCTGCATGTCCGCGTACTCGATGCCGTTGTGCACCATCTTCACGAAGTGGCCGGCACCGTCGGTCCCGATGTGGGTCACGCAGGGCTCGCCCTCGGCGACCGCGGCGATCGACTTCAGGATGGGCCCGAGCGTCTCCCAGGCCTCGTCCGAGCCGCCCGGCATGATCGACGGACCGTGCAGGGCCCCTTCCTCGCCACCGGAGATGCCGGTCCCGACGAAGTTCAGCCCCTTCTCCTTGAGGTCGTGCTCGCGACGGATGGTGTCGTGGAAGTTCGCGTTGCCGCCGTCGACGATGATGTCGCCCTCCTCGAACCGCTCGGCGAGCTGTTCGATGACGGCGTCGGTGCCCTTGCCGGCCTGCACCATGATGATCGCGGTCCGTGGCTTGGACAGCGACGCGACGAACCCGTCGATGTCCTCGGAAGCGATGAACCCGGCATCGCCGTGCTCACGCATCAACTCCTCGGTGCGCGCGAAGGTGCGGTTGTAGACCGCGACCGTGTTCCCCTCGCGTGATGCGAGGTTCCGTGCGAGGTTCGACCCCATCACGGCGAGGCCGATGACCCCGATGTTCGCCTGTCCGTCGTTCTCTGCCACGTGGGTCTCCTTCGTCCTGACGTTGGCCCCAACCTACGAGCCGTCGCCCCGGTCCGCACGGATGCTGTGGCAACTGGGGACGAGCGTTCACCAGACCCATACTGTGGAGGGATGACCGACAGCGACGTCCTCCCGCCCGTGCTCGTGATGGGGGTCTCCGGCTCCGGCAAGTCGACCATCGGCCAGGCGCTGTCCGACGCGTTCGCCGAGCAGGGCCAGCTGAGCGTCTTCGTCGACGCGGACGACCTGCACCCGGCTGCGAACAAGGAGAAGATGCGGCAGGGCGTGCCGCTCACCGACGAGGACCGTTGGCCGTGGCTCGACGCCTGCGCGACGCGCATCGCCGAGGTCCAGGCCTCTGGGCACCGGTGCGTCATGGCGAACTCCGCGCTGAAGCGCGCCTACCGGGACCGGCTGCGTGCGGCCGCGCCCGACCTGGTGATCGCCTTCCTCGACGGCTCCCACGACCTCGTCGCGGAGCGCCAGTCGCACCGCCACCACGAGTACATGCCGACGTCGCTGCTCGACTCGCAGTTCGCGACCCTCGAGCGCCCGCAGGCCGACGAGACCGCCGTCCTCGTGTCGATCGACGGTCCCGTCGACGACACGGTGGCGACGATCACGTCGGCACTCGCGGTCACTTCCGGCTGAGCTCGGACAGGCGTCCGCGGTACTCCTCGGCGTCGATCTCGCCGCGGGCGAACCGGTCGGCGAGGACCGACCGGGCGTCCGAGCGCGCCCGCCACGATCCGCGGCGCAGGACGCCGAACAACACGGCGCCGACGACGAGGACGAGGACGAGGAGCAGGGGGAACGCCGGGAACGGCGGGCCGGCGTGCCAGTGGGGGCCGACGGCGGCGAGGGTGGTGAGAGCGGTGTGCACGGGGTCCTCCTGTGGTCCGGTGGTCGTCGCTGGTGCGACAGGACGATCGTCCGGCCTGGAGGCACGCCACGCGTCCGCCGGGGAGGCCCACTTCCGTCTGCTCCCGCGGTGGGTCCCGCGGTCCTCCTCCACAGCCGGGTACGCCCGGGGGAGTAGTCCACAGATGCGGCGCTGACGGGTCGTCGCGCGGGATCGACGGACCTAGGCTCGCCCCGTGACCACCGACGCCCCTGCATCGCCGCCCGGTACCCGCCGGGTCCTCGGTGGGTCGCGCTTCGGTCGGATCGGGCGGGTGCTCCCGATCGCCGTCGTGCAGATCGCCGGCACCCTGCTCGCCTCGGGGGTCGCGGGCGGGCCGAGCGGTCCCGGCCCCGGGGCCAGACCACACTGGGTCATCGGTGGTCCACCGAGCCCGCCCGTCGACGTCGTGCCGCTCGCGGTCGTGCTGCTCGTGGCCGGCGTCGTCGCCCTGCCCTGGCGGTGGTCCTTCCCGCGGACGGTCCTCGTGGTCACCCTCTGCACGACCGTCGGGTACGCCGTCCTCGTCCCCGCGCGCGGACCGTTCGTCGCTGCGCTCACGATGGCGATGGCGAACGCCTGGTTCCGTGGCCACCGGAGCGCCGTCCTGGTGTCCGCGGCCGTCGCGGTCGCGCTGCTGCCGACCGCCGACGACCTGGTCGGACGGTCGTCCGGCGCGGATCTCGACGGCGTCTTCCTCGCCCTGGCCTGGGTCACCGTGACCATCGTCGTGTCGGAGCTCGCCCGCGACCGGACCGAGCGCGTCGCCGAGCGGCGGCGCGCCCGGGTAGCGGCCGAGCAGCAGCGCGCCCGCGACGAGCGCGTCCAGATCGCGCGGGAACTGCACGACTCGGTCGCCCACAGCATGTCGCTCATCAACCTGCAGGCCGGGGTGGCACTGCACCTCGGCGCCGGGCTCCCCGAGGCGACGAAGGAGTCACTCACGAGCATCAAGGACACCAGCCGCGACGCGCTCGTCGAGCTGCGGGCCATCCTCGGCGTGCTGCGCTCGGCCGACGGGACGGGCCTGGCACGGACCGGAACAGGGATGGGGACCGGGACGGCTGCGGGGACTGCTGCACGATCCGGAAGGCGTTGCGGTCGACGATGCC
>NZ_MCIG01000096.1 GCF_001705035.1 Curtobacterium sp. UCD-KPL2560
GTTCCGCCCTCGCGGGCGGCGTGCCGCTCAGCGGGCCGTATCCGGCACGCTCGACGTCCTCGCGCGACGCTTCGAGCACGCTCGGCGGACCGCACGCGGCATGTCCCACCCGCTCGAAGACACGCGGTCGGACGCATCCCGCAGGAACCCCTGCCTGGCGTCGGGCGTGTTCCGCCCTCGCGGGCGGCGTGCCGCTCAGCGGGCCTGATCCGGCACGCTCGACGCGCCGGAGCGACGTATTCCGCACGCTCGACGAACCGCACGCGGCGTGTTCCGCCCGCTCGATCTGCCGCACGCTCGACGAACCGCACGCGGCACGTCCCGCACGCTCGACGAACCGCACGCGGCACGTCCCGCACGCTCGACGAACCGCACGCGGCATGTCCCGCACGCTCGACGAACCGCACGCGGCGTGTTCCGCACGCTCGACGAACCCCACGCGGCACGTCCCGCACGCTCGACGAACCGCACGCGGCATGTTCCACCCGCTCGATCTGCCGCCCGCTCGGCGGAACGGGACGGACCCGCGACCAGCCGCGCGCGCCGGACCGCTCAGGAAGCGGGCGCCTCCGGGAGGGCGACCGCGCCGGTCTCTCCGGGGTGCTCGTAGTGGGCACGGACCAGGATCGGGCGGTGGTCGGAGATGCCGGCGGGCAGGGTCTCCACGCCCGCGATGTGCAGCCCCACGCTCGTCGCGAAGTCGAAGTGGCCGGTGAACTTGCGGTAGCGCAGGTACGTCGGCTGGTCGGAGAGCGAGAGGGCGAACCCGTGCTCCTCGATCTTGCGGCGCAGGTTGGTCTGGAACCACGGGTAGTTGAAGTCGCCGACCATGATCGCCGGAGCCTCGGCGGAGAGGTCGCGCACGAACTGGTGCGCCGCCTCGATCTGCTTGCGGCGGAGCGAGTTGGTGGCGGTCAACGGCGACGCGTGGAAGGAGGCGACGATGACCTCGGTGTCGGCCTCGGTGTCCTGCAGGCGCATGGCGATGAGCCGCTCGTGCGCGGGCGAGAGGACCCGGTCGTGGAGGGACTTCTGCAGCGAGTGGATGCTGAAGTCCTGCACGGTGAAGCGGTCATCCCGCGTGTAGATCGCGAGCCCCAGGCGGTTCGTCTTGGTCGAGGCCGCGAGGGACAGCCCGGCGACGCTGGTCGCGAGGTCGTTGCTGTCGCACTCCTGGACGCAGATGACGTCGGCCTCGGAGGCCTCGGCCAGGGCGGCGAGCTCGCCGTTCGCGGTGTGCTCGCGGAGGTTGTAGCTCACGACGCGCAACTCGGTCGGCTGGACAGCCGCGTCGGCTGCGATCGTCCCCTGCTCCTGTGGCCCGGCCATGCTGCCTTCCGTCCTGGGTGTCTCGGTCACCCTGCCGCGCCGACCGTACCCGGCCGTCGCGATCAGTAGCTGTGACCGTAGCGCACCCCGGGTTGCAGGCGTGTGACGAGCGCGGGAACGGGCGGCGGCGGTGCGTCTCGTCCGCCCAGCCGGCACCGGACGAGCCGCCCGACGGCCCCTTGCGGCGGCCGTCGGCACCCCGCGGCGGCCGACGTCAGGTCCGGACGCGCACCCGCGGAGCCGGCCGCACCGTCTCCCCCGCCGTGCGGCTCATCAGCAGGCCCTCCACGCAGGCGACGACGAGCAGTACCGCGATCACCCAGAACGCCACGTCGTACGGGCGGGTGCCGCCGAGTCCCGCAGCCGCCCGGATCGCCACCGCCGCGACGGCGACACCGAAGCCCGCCGCGACCTGCTGCAGCGTCGAGGACAGCGTGTTCGCCGGGGTCATGTCGGCCTGCTCGACGTCGGCGAAGGCGATCGTGTTGTACGCCGTGAAGCCGACCGAGCGCGCGGCGCCGCTGACCACGAGGAGCGCGGCGAGGAGCCAGAACGGGGTGTCCTCGGTCATGAACACCATCGCGACGACGCTGAGGGCCGCGACCGCGCTCGACACGACGATGACCGCGCGGTACCCGAACCACCGCAGGAACGGCGTCGTCATCGGCTTGATGCCGAGGTTCCCGACGAACACCCACAGGACCGCGGACCCGGCGAGGACGGCGGACCAGCCCCAGGCGTCCTGGAACAGCAGCGGGAGCACGAACGGCACGGCGGAGACCGCGAGCCGGAACAGGCTGCCACCGGCGTGCGAGACCCGGAACGACTCGAGGCGGAAGGACTCGAGCCCCATGATCGGGTGCGGCGCACGGCGGAAGTGCCGGATCGCCGCCCAGCAGCAGACCGCCCCGACGACCCCGGAGACGACGACGGCCGGCACGGGGATCTCGTCGAGGGCGAGCAGGGACGCCATCACCACGAGCGCGCCGAGACCGAAGCACGCCAGGAGCGAGCCGAACCAGTCGAACGGCACGCGCTCCGCCGCACGCTCCTGCGGGACGAGCACGAGGGCGGCCACGAACGCGATGACACCGAGCGGGATGTTCACGAGGAAGATCCAGTGCCAGCTGAGGGTGTCCACGAGCACGCCGCCCACGAACGGCGCGATGATCGGCGCGGCCAGGGCGGGCCAGGTCAGGATGGCGATCGCGGTGACGAGCTGCTCGCGGCCGGCGCTCCGGAGCACGACGAGCCGCCCCACCGGGACCATGAGCGCACCGCCGAGCCCCTGGACGATGCGCCACAGCGTCAGGTCGACGAGCCCGGTCGACATCGCGCACAGCGCCGAGGCGACGGTGAACAGCGCGATCGCACCGGCGAACACCGTGCGGGACCCGACCCGGTCGGTGAGCCACCCGCTCACCGGGATGAACACCGCGAGCGTCACGAGGTAGGCGGTGATCGCCACGCCCACCGCGGCGGAGTCCACCCCGAGGTCGCGGCCCATCGCCGGTGCGGCGGTGGCCAGGATGGTGCCGTCGAGGAGCTCCATGAAGAAGGTGCCCGCGACGAGCACGGCCACCGCGGTGCTCCCCCGGCGTCGTGTCGTCGTCATCGTCGTCATCGCTCCGAATGCTATGCCCGCTCGGTTTCCTGCGGGTCCGTGAGGCTCCGTTCAGCCACACGCCGCGGCGGGACCGCCGGCCGACCGGCCGAGCGCGCCACACGCCGCGGCGGGACCGCCGGCCGACCGGCCGAGCGCGCCACCCACCCTCGACCCGACCACCCGCCGGCGGCGAGCCGGGTGGCGGCGGCGAGCCGCGCCTCCCGGCCGACACCCGTGCTGTGCCCCGCGCTGTGCGCCCCGCCCCAGCCTGCGCTGACTACGCTCAGGGCGTGCCCACCCCTGTACCCGAAGCTCGAGGACCCGTCCGGTGAGCCGTACCGACGGCGCCGTCGCCGGGTCGCTGGCGAGCGGCCGGCGCCGCGTGGTGGACCTCGCGACGAGCCTGCCGGTGTGGGCCGCCGTCCTGCTGACCTGGGTCGGCGGACGAGCCCTGTCGACCTCCTGGCTCGCGCTGGCGTTCCCCCTGATGGGTCGGGCCATGCCCGACAACGCGATCTGGGGCAACGGGCACGGGTTCGGGGCGTTCCTCACCGCGTGGGACGGGCAGTACTACGAGACGATCTCGGTGCACGGGTACCCGACGACCCTCCCGCTCGACCAGGCCGGGCACGTCGCCCAGAACGCCTGGGCGTTCCTGCCCGCGTTCCCGTTCGCGATCCGCGCGCTCACGGCCTCGACCGGGCTGCCGTTCGCGGTGGGGGCGCCGCTCGTCGCGCTGCTGGCCGGGCTCGTCGCGACGTTCCTGCTGCACCGCCTCGTGAGCGACCACGCCGGGCACGCCGCGGGCATGTGGGCGGTCTTCTTCTTCGCGTGCGGCCCGCTGTCCTTCCTGCTGCAGGTGGGGTACGCCGAGAGCACGTTCCTCGCCCTGACGTTCGGCGCGCTGCTCGCGCTCGAGCGTCGGCGGTACGGCCTGCTCACCCTGCTCGGGGTGGTCGCCGCGTTCACCCGGCCGGGAGCACTCGCCCTGCCGCTGTTGCTCGGTGTGATCGCCCTGGTGCGGTGGGTCCGGGCGCGGCGGGCCGAGGCCGGCACGGGCGTCCGTTCGCTCGACGCCTTCCCCGTGGCCGAGCGGGTGCGCGTGGTCGCCGCGGGCGTCGTCATGGCAGCCGCGGGTGTCGCGTGGCCCCTCATCGCGTCCCACGTCACCGGGCGGCCGGACGCCTACCTCGAGACCGAGATGTCCTGGTGGGTGAACTTCATCGGCCGGGTCGAGTTCGTGCCGATGTCGCCGTGGTTCCTCATCGCGCTGCGCTGGATCGGCGTCGGCGGCGTGTTCATCGTCGTGTTCCTGCTCGTGGCGTACCCGGTCTGGCTGCTGCGCCGCTCGACCCGACAGCTCGGGCAGACCACGGTGCTGTACTCGGCGGCGTACGCGCTGTACATCTTCGCGGTGTCGCTGCCGATGGCCTCGACGCCGCGGTTGCTCATGCCGCTCGCGCCGCTGTTCGGGTCACCCGAGCTGGTCGCGCGACCGTGGATGCGCTGGACGTTCGTGAGCTGCGCGCTCCTCGGGCAGCCGGTGCTCGTCGCGGTGCTCTGGCTGCTCGGCCCGCCCTGACGCGCGCGGGCGGATGCGCCGCGCACTCCCCCGACGCGACACGGGCGGTTCCTCGGATGAGGAACCGCCCGTGTCTCGTCCTGCGGGCCGGGCCAGCCGGCCGGCCAGGCCAGGCCAGGCCGGGCCAGGCCGGCCGGGTCGCGTCGGCCAGGCCAGGCCGACCGGGTCGCGCCGGCCAGGCCAGGCCGGCCGGGTCGCGCCGGCCAGGCCAGGCCGGCCAGCCCGCCGGGTCGGGCCGGCTGGCCGGGTCGGACCAGCCGGCCCCGCTCCCTAGAGCTCGACCGTCCCGTGGTGCCCCGTGTCGGGCTGGCTCTGCTTGCCCAGCGCGGCCTTGATCGTCTGCACGAGGCTGCCGACCGGCCCGGTGTCCTGCGTCCAGTACTCGACGGAGTCGCCCTCGACGGTGAGGAGGCGGATCGTCGGGTCCTGGCGCCCGTCCGGGAACCAGGCCTCGGCGAACGGCGACCACAGCTCGTCGATGACGGACTCGTCGCGGGTCACGGTCGCGGTGCCGGCGATCGAGAGGTACCCGCCCTGCGACTCGATCGCCACGTTCACGTGCGGGTTGCGGGCGATGTCGTCCACCTTCTCGCTGCCGTCCTGCACCAGGAAGCGCAGCGTCCCGTTGAACGCCTTGTCCTGCACGGCGAGGGGTCGGGCGTGCAGCTGGCCGTCGTCGCTGACGGTGGTGAGCAGGGCGGTGCGTGCGCCGTGGACGATGTCCGAGATGGCTGCGCGGTGGTCTGCCTGCGTGTCGGTCATGATGCTCCTGTTCGTCGTGCGCCCCGTTGTGCTCGACGTCCGGCCGGGCGTACCCGGGCGCGTTCCGTTCCGACCAGTGTGCCCCTCGGTGCTGGACGCGTCCGTCACGGCTCGGTACCGGGCGGGTGCGCCGCCCGGTCGCGCGCGCGTCGCCCTGCGCGTGCCGGTCCGCGCGGCGACTCACGTCGGCCCGTGGTCGCCCACGGCCTGGAGGCTCGGCTCGGCTCCGCCTTCCCACTCACCCGGGTGGGTGGCCGGTGGAGACGCGTGGTCCGGTGTGCGACAACGTCGACGTCGGACGACAGCGGACGTGTCGCTCGGCAGCGGCCGACGACGGCGCGCAGTCGAGACCGCGCGTCCGCGCTCAGGAGGCGGGTTCGCGGATCGTCGTCTCGACGTCGACGACCTGGGGCGCGCGCGGCATCGACGCGAAGCCGAACGCCACGGGCGGGTCGAGCGGGGCGATCGAGCCGAGGGGCTCCCCCGCCCAGGTGCCCGACACCGCGGTGACCTCGTGGGCGCCGGTCACGCCGTAGTACTCGCGGCGGCCTCCGCCCGCGGTACCGGCGGTCGCGGAGCCGGGCGAGACGATCCGCGCGACGGGGTCGATGAGCGCGAGCCAGCGGGGGTCACGGGCGATCGGCTTCGGCACGATGCGGAGCACCCGCCCCAGCGGCGAGATCCGGCCGACGTCGATCGTCGCCTGCAGCGGTCCGGCGTCGAGCTCCAGGCCGCGGGCGGTCCGACGGGACCGGACGTCGACGACGGAGACGGTGTCGAACCGGTAGGTGCCGGACACGTAGGCGGCGACGATCTCGTCCGGGGCGAGGAGCACGCTCGTGCCGTCCGGGTGTTCGAGGAACACGTCGGTGAACGATCCGAAGGGCGAGTCGTCCCACATCCCGACGACGAAACGGATCCCCGACGTCGTCCCGACGCCGAGGATCCGACCGCGGAAGCGTCGTTCGGTGGTCCCGTCTGGTCGCAGCATGGCGCCGACCGTACCCGCGGCAGCCGTGAGCGGCCGTGGCGGACGTGCCCCGGGCCTCCAGGCCGGCGCAGCCCGCGCGAGCGACCGGACCGCCGACCTACGGGACCGGGACCGGCTCCGCGAGCAGCTCGCGCACCCGCGGGGCGACCCGCGTGCCGTAGAGCTCGATCGACCGCATCATGTCCTCGTGCGGCAGGCGGCCGGTGGCGTAGCGCATGTCGAAGCGCGAGACGCCGAGGATCCGCATGTTCCGCGCGATCTTGCGCGCCACGGTCTCGGGCGATCCGACGTAGAGCGATCCGCCGGCCGACAGACCCGCCTGGTACTGCGCGAGGTCGAGGGGCGGCCAACCGCGCTCACGACCGAGCCGGTCGGTGACGGCCTTGTGGTACGGCCAGTAGCGCTCGGCCGCTTCCTCGTCGGTCTCGGCGACGAAGCCGGGCGAGTGCATCGCGATGGGCTGCTGCGGGAGCTCGAGCTGCGCGAGCGCCTGGCGGTACAGGCGCGAGAACGGGGCGAACTGGGCGGGCTGACCGCCGATGATCGCGAGGAAGAGCGGCAGCCCGTAGGACGCCGCACGGATGACCGACTGCGGGGAGCCGCCGACGCCGATCCAGGTCGGGATCGGGCCGTGCTCGAGCTTCGGGAAGACGTCCTGGTCGGTGAGCGAGGCCCGCTTCGTACCGGACCAGGTGACCTTGTCGCCGCCGCGGAGGGCGTTCCAGAGCTGGAGCTTCTCCTCGAACAGGACCTCGTAGTCGCTCAGCTCGTAGCCGAACAGCGGGAACGACTCGGTGAAGGACCCGCGCCCGAGGATGACCTCGGCGCGGCCGTCGGAGATCGCGTCGACGGTGGCGAAGCGCTCGTACACGCGGACGGGGTCGTCGCTCGACAGCACCGTGACGGCGCTGCCCATCCGGATCCGCTCGGTGCGGGCGGCGATCGCGGCGAGGACCACCTCGGGGGCGCTCACCGCGTAGTCCTCGCGGTGGTGCTCGCCGACGCCGATGAAGTCGATGCCGACCTGGTCGGCGAGGACGGCCTCGTCCACGAGCTCGCGGAGCGCCTGCGCCTGGCTGCGCAGCGACCCGTCGGCGCGCTCGGTGACGTCCCCGAAGGTGTCGAGGCCGAGCTGCACCGGACCGATGCGCTCGGGTGCGGGCGGCGGGACGTCCGAGGGACGGTCGGAACCGAATGCGTTGCTCATGGCGCGCCTCCTGATCGATGCGTTTGCATAAACATAGCACGCCGCTCGGCGTACCGACAGCCCCGCGCCCGCACGCAGCACCGCCTGCGAGCCGGTCCGCCGCGCCGCCTGCGAGCCGGTCCGCCGCGCGGCCCGCGACCAGCCCTCCCGGGTACGGTCACGCGCATGCCGAAGATCCCCGACCAGACCGGCCGCCGCATCGTCGTGACCGGCGCGAACAGCGGCACCGGCAAGGAGGCCGCGAAGCGCCTCGCCGCCGCCGGCGCGAGCGTCGTGATGGGCGTGCGCACCCCGTCCAAGGGCGAGGACGCCGCCGCCGAGATCCGCCGTGAGCACCCGTCCGCCGACCTCGAGGTCCGCCGACTCGACCTCGCCGACCTCGCGAGCGTGCACGCCTTCGCCGAGGGGCTGCTCGCCGACGACCGCCGGCCGGACGTGCTCGTCAACAACGCCGGGGTGATGGCGCCGCCCGAGCGCTTCACCACCGCGGACGGGTTCGAGCTGCAGTTCGGCACGAACTTCCTCGGCCCGTTCGCCCTGACCAACCTGCTGCTGCCCGCGCTGCTCGACAGTGCGGGGAACGCACGGCCGCACCCGGGCACGGCACTCCCCCGGGTCGTGACGATGTCGAGCCTCGCCGCCGTGGGCGGCCGCATCCGCTTCACCGACCTGCAGTGGGAGCACGGCTACAACCCGTGGCGTGCGTACGCCCAGTCGAAGCTCGCGGACCTGCTCCTCACCCTCCACCTGCACCGACTGACGGTCGAACGCGGCTGGGCACTGACGAGCACGGCCGCGCACCCCGGCTTCACCCGCACGAACCTGCAGACCGCGGGGCGCTCCCTCGGCCGGTCCCGGCCGGCCCGGTCGAGCGACCGCGCACTCCCCTTCACGCAGGCCGTCGAGCAGGGCACGGAGCCGCTGCTGTACGCGGCGGTCGGCCCCGCAGCGGTCGGCGGCGCCTACTACGGCCCCTCTGGACCGGCGGGCCTCACCGGCACGACGACGACCGCGTCGATCCCGCGGAGCGCGCGCAGCGCCGACCTCGCGCGCTCCCTCTGGGCGGTCGCGGAGGACCTCACCGGCACTCGCGCACCGGCCTGACGACGCGCGGCGCGGCCGGGAGGCGCGGTGCAGGCCCGCCCCGCAGGCTCGGGGACCCGGGTGGGCGCGCGGGCTCAGAACCGCAGGTGGTCCCGCTTGAACGCGGCCTCGACGGACGCCTGGATCGCCTGCTGACCGCGCACCGTGGGGTGCACGTCGTCGGACTGCATCCACGCCGGGTGCCCGCGGAGCGGCTCGCCGATGTCGACGTACGTGCCACCGTCCCGGCGCACCGCGCGGTGCATCGCGTGCGAGATGACCGCGAGCTGCGCAGGCGGCTCCTGCTCGTTCCAGATCGCGCTGAGCCCGACGACCCGGGCGTCCGGCAGCAGACGGTGCACCTCGGCGACGAGCTGGTCGGTGCGGCTCGCGACCACGGCGTCGTCGACCCCGAGGTCGTTCGAGCTCGCCTGGACGAACACGACCTCGGGGCGCAGGTCGGCGGCCCGGCGGACGAGCGTCTGGTATGCGCTCGCGCACTGGTCCTCGTCCCCCTCCGTGACCACGCCGGCGCCGTCGCACGAGAAGTTCGTCAGCTGCCAGTGCTCCTTGCGGGCGAGGGTGGCCGGCCAGGCCTGCTCGGCGCTCAACCCGTGGCCGCCGCTGATCGAGTCGCCGATCACGACGATGCGCTCGCCGCGGGCCTCGTCCCACGGCCGGAGCACGGCGGACGAGTGGGTGGACGACGCGGCGACGGAGCGGTCCTCGGCGCAGCCGACGAGCAGCCCGGTCACCGCGAGGGCCACGGCCCCGACGGCGAGCAGCCGGCGTCGGGGGCGCGTCCGGGGACGCGTGGCGGGGTCGCCGGATCGGCGGGGTGTGGTGG
>NZ_MCIG01000097.1 GCF_001705035.1 Curtobacterium sp. UCD-KPL2560
AGAATTCGCCGACAGGGGCCGCGGTCCACGCAACTGACTGCCGATCAGTCCCGTGCTCTGCTTCGATGCCGGGCCCTCGGACTCACCTCCGCGAGCGGCGGCCGCACCGTTCCGCGGTTCGGTTTGCTCGCGCACAACGGGAAGCACCTCGCGCCACGGTTCGCCGTGGCGTGAGGTGCTTTCCGTTGTGCCGCAGAGTCGCTCGGCACCACAGCGCCCGACGCTCGCGGAGGTGAGTCCGAGGGCCCGGCATCGAAGCAGAGCACGGGACTGATCGGCAGTCAGTTGCGTGGACCGCGGCCCCTGTCGGCGAATTCTGACACTTGGCTTCGAAGCGCACCACGCCCCGAGAGGGTTCATCTGCGCTGCAGTCTCGCATCGACGGCGGACCCCGGGCGCTCGGGATCACCTTCCGGCGCAGCAGCTGCTGCAACATTCGACTTGCGACATATCCGGCACCGAAGCCTTGACTCAACTGGTACATCACGTTTCACTGGGGACATGGAGTTGTCCGGGCTTGCCCTCGCTTTCAGCGGAGTCGTCGTCGGCGTCGTGGCAGAACTCGCCGCCCGAGGCGTACTCGGGCCGAACGGCGCAGCCGGCATCCGAATCAGATCGGTCATGAAATCGGACGGGACATGGCGAGCTGGCCATCGCGCGGCCAGGCTCTGGCTCGACGGGGCAGGCCTCTGCTTCGTGGGCGGGGGCTTGTTGAACGCGTTCGCAACAAAAGCTGTCGCAGATGCCGCTGTCCTCATCGGGATGGTCGCTGGTCTGGCCTTGGTGGTCGCAGGCTCGGTCATCGCGAGCCGAGCGGCACAGCGCTGCGACGAGCGTTGACCGCTCACGGCGACCTCTCCGGCGGCATCTCGCGAGACCGGACGCACTCTCCCTCACCAGTCACCATCAGGAAGACGCCATGAAGAAGATCATCGCAACGGTCGCGCTCGGTGCCACCATCGCCGCAGCGGGCTTGTCCACTGCCGCAGCTTCCCAGTCGCGGCTGTACACCGACGAGCAGATCGTGCGCGGTCTGATCTTTGGTCAGGGCAAGCTGGCACACGAGATCGACACAGAGGTACGCCTGCCCGACAGCTTGACTGCCGATGACCGGAAGAACTACGAGCGATTCACCGACCACATCGTCGATGATGTCCTCCACAACCCTTCCTACGAGACCACCACGGCTCTCGACGAGGTTCAGTCCGGCGATCCGTACGAAGTCCTCAACGGTTTCTCCGGTCTTCGAGACGCCTTCTTCTCGTCCCTCCAGTCGAACTACCCGGAGGCGATCAAGGCCGGGGCTCGAGAAGACTCTGCGCGCGTCTGTGGTCCGACAGTCTGCGCGGCGGCCCTCGTCCTGGCCATCGCCGTCGGCACCGTGATCGCCGGAGTGAACTTCAACGTTGCTGGGAACGTGAACATCGTGGTCAACCAGAACGGCCTCTGGACCAACAACGGAGTCTGGAACTCACGCATGACGACAACCTCGACTGAAGGCCTTCCGACTGCGGATCCGTCGAAGGTCGCGGAGCACTACCCTCGTCTCCGCGAAACGGAAGTCGCCGCTCGCCTCGCTGCCCTCTTCGCCTGAGGAATGCGCAATCGCAAACTCGCCACGACCGTGCTGGTTGCCACCGTCAGCTGCACCGGATGCATCCTTCTCTGTCTGCTTTCGTTCCTCGGGAACAAAGCGCCGCAGACTGTCAGTGACCCGTCCGGGAACGGCATCGCCACTCGCACCGTTGCGCAGATCTTCCGCCAGGGCTGGGGCTTCTTCACACGAGACGCGCGGGAAGACATCGTACGAGTTGCTCACTTGCGGCAGGGCAGGTGGGTGATCGACGAGGGCAACGTGACCTCCGCGCCCGACAATGCATACGGCCTGTCGCGACACGCACGCAACTTTGACCAAGATCTCTCGTACTTGCTCGAGAGTCTCCCCGACAACACTTCCTGGTCCCGATGCCGCAACGTGAGGCGACCCGCCAGTTGCGAGCCCACTCGCACATCGCGGGATCCGGAAGTGTCGATGCACAGCTCATCGAAGGCTCTCTGCGGCGAACTCCTGCTGATCCGACAGCCACCTGTTCCGCTTGCCTTCGCTCGCTTCCGCACTCCGCCACCGGGAAGCATCACAAGGGCGCACGTACTGTGTACCGGAAGTTGAGCAACGCCGCAGAAGGGCTCGGCGCCGCAGTCCTTCGCTACTGGGCGAGGTCGCCGCACGGATTGCAGCTATCGGTCGCGCGGTCGGTGCTGGCTCTTTCGACCGTTGTTGTCCTCGCGGTGAACGATGCGTCGGTCCTCCTGCACGATCCCTCCTCGCCGGGGCTGAGACCGTCGAACTGCACGGGGCTTGCAGCGCTCGGAGCGTTCTGCCTGGCTGAGCCGTCCAGTGCCGACGTCGTCCGCTGGCTGCTCGTCCTGCTGTGCCTGCCCACGCTCGTAGGCGCTGTACCCGGCCTAGCCGCACCGTTGCATGCTTATGCCGCGTTCACCCTTGCGTCCAACACAGTTGGCATCGAAGGTGGCGATTACCTCACCGCGAGCGTTACCGCCGTGCTTGCACTGGTGTGCGCGACTGACTGGCGCGCATTCGGGTGGCGACCGCGCAGTTCAGGTATCCCAGCCCTCCGGCACATTCCGAGTCAAGTCCTGCTGGTGACGCTCAAGGTGCAACTGGCGTACGTCTACCTGGAAGCAGCCGTAGTGAAGCAGACGCATCCGATCTGGGCTGATGGCAGCGCACTCTGGTTCTGGCTACAGCAGCCGAACTTCGGAGCTCGGGCTGAGATTCGCTCCCTGCTCGAGGCCGCCTTTTCCCATGCCCCGCTCCTTCAGGCCGCTACTTGGGGCGTCATCGTGACGGAGTACGTCCTCGCGTTCTCCGTCCTGACCGCGAGGCGTCGGAACGCCCGTCTGATGACGCTGGCACTGTCCGCCACCATGCATCTGGTCTTCGCTCTGGTGCTCGGGCTCGTCACATTCGCAATCTCGATGATCGGCCTCGTGCTTCTGATCACGTGGCGCTCTTCAGACGCAATGCCCTGGGCGCTGTGCCGCGCCCTCCGCCGGACCGAGCCTCGATCTCTTGGTCCTGACAAGCGCCCTGAGCGTCCGCTCCTGGTTGCCCCTCGACGAGTCCGGTCGGACGAGTGAAGGGGCGGCGGGGTGCCTCGCCGCGACTTGCTCGTGAACAACGGGAGGCACCTCGCGCCACGGAAACCCGTAGCGCAAGGTGCTTTCGGTTCGGCGAAAGGCCGCGCGGGCGCAGCCGCAGCGGGCGGTGCGGGCAGCGCGGTGCGGGCAGCGCGGTGCGGGCAGCGCGCCCGCGCTACTCCCCCGCGGTGAGCGCGCGCAGCGCCTCGGGGTCGCTCTGGTCGAGGAAGTCCGTCAGCCGCTCGGGCTCGCCCGGCTCGTCGATCGCCTCGGCTGCCCGGCGCAGGGCGAACAGCGCGCGGAGCACGCCGCGGTTCGGCTCGTGCGACCACGGCACCGGCCCGGCACCGCGCCAGCCGGCCCGCCGCAGTGCGTCGAGGCCGCGGTGGTACCCGACACGGGCGTAGGCGTAGGACTCCAGGGTCGCGCCGCGCTCCCACGCCTCGTCGGCGAGCAGCGCCCACGCCAGGCTCGAGGACGGGTGCGACACGACGACGCTCGCCACGGGGGCGTCGGCGGCGAGCGCCGCGGTCACCTCCGGCTCCTCGGGCAGCAGGGTCGCGGGGTTCGCGGTCGGGTTCGGCAGCAGGTTCTCCGGCATGCCTCCAGCCTGTCACCTCTTGCCTGCGGCCGGGTCCGCCCGTACGGTGGACGTCACCTCGTCGTCACCGCGGGGCTGCCGGGGCGGGAGACCGACCGGCGGCACGGGTGGCGGACACGGGGGTCCCCCGACGGAAGAGCAGCAGTGCAGTCGACCACCGGTACCGCGCAGTCCTCGCGCTGACACCGTGATCGTCGCGCCCCGTCGGGCGCATCCGCGTCGCCGACCCCTCCGGGTCGCCGCGGGTCCGGTGTCGTGCGCCCAGCTCACGATCCGGGAGGCACCTCCATGCCCGCAACGACCCCCTCCGTCGTCCTGCACGACGTCACCTTCACCTGGCCCGACGGTTCCGTCGCGCTCGACCACCTCACCACTGCCTTCGGCCGGGGCCGGACCGGCCTGGTCGGGAGGAACGGGGCCGGCAAGTCCACGCTGGTCCGGCTCGTCACGGGGCAGCTCCACCCCACGTCGGGCAGCATCCGGACGACCGGTCCGGTCGACCTGCTGCCGCAGCGGCTCGCCGCCCGCCCCGGCGACACCGTCGCCGACCTGCTCGGCATCCGTCCGACGCTCACCGCGCTGCGTGCCGTGCTCGCCGGGACGGCGTCCGCCGAGGAGTTCGAGGTCGTCGGCGACGACTGGGACCTCGAGGAGCGTGCCGCCGCCGCGCTCGCCGGCGCCGGCACCGGACTCGACGGCGACGACCTGGACCGGCCGGCGACGACGCTCTCCGGTGGCCAGGCCGTGCTCGCCGCCGTCGCCGGCATCCGGCTCCGCGGTCGTCCGATCGCGTTCCTCGACGAGCCGACGAACAACCTCGACCGTCGGGCACGGGCGGCGCTCCTCGACCTGGTCGACAACTGGGACGGGACCCTCGTGCTCGTCAGCCACGACCGGGAGCTGCTCGAGCACGTCGACGAGACGGTCGAGCTCCGCGGCGGGACGGCGACCGTCTTCGGCGGCACGTTCAGCGCGTTCGAGGAGCACCTCGCCGTGCAGCAGGCCGCGGTCGAGCGCGAGGTCCGCGTCGCCGAGCAGCGGCACCGGGCCGAGCAACGGCAGCGGATCGAGGCGGAGACGACGATCGCGCGCCGGGCGAGGGCGGGCGCGCGTGCCGGCCGGTCGATGCCGAAGATCCTGGCGAACGAGCTGCGGAAGCAGGCCGAGCAGACCGCCGGGCGGCTCCGGGTCGCGCACGCGTCGGCCGAGTCCGGGGCGCTCGCGTCCGTGCGGGAGGCCGAACTCCGCCTCCGCGACGACGAGGCGATCCACGTGGCGCTCCCCGACCCGGACGTGCCCGCCGCACGGCGCATCGCCGCCCTCACGGTGCACGGGCGCGAGACGGTCGTGCAGGGTCCGGAGCGGATCGCGGTCGTCGGGGACAACGGCGTCGGCAAGAGCACGCTCCTCGAGCAGCTCGTCGGGGTGCCCGGCGCTCGGGAGCACCCGCTGCCCGGGACTGCGGCGGTGTCGTTCGTGGACCGGGTGGCGTACCTGCCGCAGCGGAAGGACACGCTCGACGACGGCGCGACCGTGCTCGACAACGTGCGACGGGCGGCACCGCACGTCCCGGATGCCGAGGTCCGCAACCGCCTGGCACGGTTCCTGGTCCGCGGGGACACGGTCGACCGGGTCGCCGGGGCCCTGTCCGGCGGTGAGCGGTTCCGGGTCGCGCTGGCGACACTCGTCCTCGCGGACCCGCCGCCGCAGCTGCTCGTGCTGGACGAACCGACGAACGACCTCGACCTGACGAGCGTCGACCAGCTCGTCGCCGCGCTCCGGGCGTACCGGGGTGCACTCGTGGTCGTCAGCCACGACGAGGCGTTCCTCGACCGGCTCGACCTGACCGGTCGTGTCGCCCTGTCGTGACGCCCGGGCGGCGCTACCGCCGCCGGGTCGGCCGGATCGCGAGCGACTCGATCGTCCCCCGCTCCGGCAGGTCGACGACGGTGCGCACGGCGGCGGCGACGTCCTCGGGCGCCAGGTAGTAGTCGGTGTCGTACTCCTCGCCGAGCTTCTCGACGAGGGCGCGCTGCATGTCCGAGTCGACCCGACCCGGGTGCACGCTCGACACCCGCACGCCGTTCGCCCGTTCTTCCTCGCGCAGGGCGTCGGCGAAGGCCCGCAGCGCGAACTTCGACGCCGCGTACACACCGCCGCCGGGGCCCGCCGTGAAGCCCGACCCGCTGTTGATCGGGACGACGATGCCACGGGCTGCCCGGAGCGCCGGCAGCGCCAGTCGGGTGAGCTCGGCGACGGCGAACACGTTCGTGGCGAAGACCTGCTCCCAGACCGCGCGCGGGGTGTCGCCGACGCGGGTGCCCTGCTCCACACCGGCGGAGTGCACGAGCACGTCGAGCCGCTCAGGGAGCGGGGCGGTCTCCCCCGCGCCGAGGTCGGCCACGAACGGCGAGGCGTCGGGCAGCTCGGCGACCAGGGCGTCGACCGCGTCGGCGGTCCGGCCGCCGACGACGACGTGGTGCGTGCGGCCGAGCTCGATCGCGATGGCCCGGCCGATCCCCCGGGTGGCACCGGTGACGAGTGCGGTCGGACGGCTGGCGGCAGGTGCGGTGTCGGTCATGGCCACGAGCCTACGGACGGCGTGGGACGGACCGGCACCGCGCCTCCAGGCTGTGGACGGCACCACCCGACCTGCCGCCTGTGCAGGAACGACGGAGGGCGGCGCACCCGCGCCGCCCTCCCACCCGACCGGAGGGCGACGCTCCCGCGCCGCCCTCCGCTCCGACCGCTGCCGGTCAGTCCTTCTCGCGCCCCGCGCTCTCGCGGATCCGGATGCCCTCGAGGACGTCCTTCGCGTGCTGCTCGTCCTGCTTCTCGATCTGCCGGGTGTCGCGCTCGGGGAGCTGGATGTCCTCCTCGGCACGGATGCCGGCCTGCAGCTGGCGCCCACGCTCGAGCTCGGCGTCGAACTCGGCGCCGAACAGCAGCGCGTTGTTCGTGATCCAGATCCACAGCAGGAAGACGATCACGCCACCGAGCGAGCCGTACGTGGCGTTGTAGTTCGAGAAGTTGCCGACGTAGAAGCCGAAGCCGACGCTCGCGACGACCCAGATCGTGATCGCGACGAGCGCGCCACCGCTGACCCACTTGAACTTCGACTGGCGGATGTTCGGCGCCCAGTAGTACAGCACCGCGACGATCACGATCATGATCGCGAGCAGGATCGGCCACTGCACGATCGAGACCACGAGCGCGGCTGCGTCCCCGAGGCCGACGACGTCACCGAACGTGCGCGCCAGGGGCCCGGAGAGCAGCACGAGCAGGCCGACCACGAGCAGCACGACGGTGAACACCGTGACGCCGAGCATGGTCGGGCGGAGCTTCCAGATCGGACGGCCCTCGCGCACGTTGTAGATCCGGTTCATCGCCCGGCCGAAGGCCCCGACGAACCCGGAGGCAGACCACAGCGCACCGAGGAGACCGACGATGAACGTGACCGGGGCCGCGGGCGAACGGACGAGACCCTCGATGGGGTCCTGGAGCAGGTCGGCGACCTGTCCACCGCCGACGTTGCGGACGACGTCGAGGAGCGTCTCGATCGTCTTCTGCGGGTCGGACACCAGCCCGAGGATCGAGACGATCGCCAGCAGGCCCGGGAACAGGGCGAGGACCGTGTAGTACGTCAGGCTCGCCGCGAGGTCGGTGCACTGGTCGCCGGTGAACTCGCGGAGCGTCTTCTTCAGCGTGTACGTGAACGACGGCTTCGTCAGGTCGGTCGGGCTGTCCGGCTTGCGCGGGTCGTCCGGCGCCGGCTTGCCCTGGTTGCGGTCCGTGTCGTGGTCCTTGCGCGCCATGGCCCTAGCCCTTCGCCTTCGCGAGGGCCTTCGCCGCCGCCTTCGACCGCTTCGCGGCCTGCTTCCGGTTCGCCGTCGCACGGCGTTGCACCGCCGAGATGCCGGCGCGCTGCTTGACGCGGTTCTTGTGCACCGGGTCGCGCTCGAGCGACTCCTCCGCCGCCTTGCGTCGGGCCTTCCGCCCCTTCCGGCCACCGCGGGCCTGGTCGGGGTCGGGCTCCCCGCGCGCGCCGAAGGGCAGGAGCGCGGTGAACGCCGTCTGCGCCGGCGGCTGGTCGAGGTGGCCGGCGTCGGTCCGACCGATGCGCGCACCGAGCACGATCGCCGCGACGCCCGTCGCGGCGGTCACGGCCATCGCGACGAGCGGGGTCGGGTCACGGTGCCAGCGCTGCCGGGCCTTCGCGACCGCGAGCCGGGTGCGTGCCGGCACGTTCGCGCGCCGCTTGATCTCGGTGACGCTGTCCGTCAACCGCTCGCGCGTGCGCACGTTCGCGAGTTCCAGCTCGGGGAGACTGTCCTTGGCCATGCAATCTGCCTACCAGGACGGGTCCGCGCCGGTGCTCAGCAGGAGCCGTCTAGCGTGCGCCGCATGCTGATCCGGGACGTCGCCGAGGGGATCCACCGCCTCGAGCTCGCACACACCAACACCTACCTCGTCGAGACCGGCGACCGGCTGCTCGTCGTCGACGCCGGGCTGCCCGCCGTCTGGCCGCACCTGCTGCTCGCGGTGCACGAGCTCGGCTACTCGCCCGCCCGCGTCGAGGCGCTCCTGCTCACCCACGGGCACTTCGACCACGTCGGCACGGCCGCCCGGATGCACCGGGAGTGGAGCACGCCCGTGTACGTGCACCCCGGCGACCGCGAGCTCGCCGCGCACCCGTACTCGTACCGCCCGCAGACGAACCGGTTCGGCTTCGTCGCGGTGCACCCGGGCGGGTTCGCCCCGCTCGGTCGGATGCTCGTCGCCGGTGCGCTGACGGTCGACGGGGTCGCGGACACGCTGCCGCTCGCCTCGCGCGCCGAGGTCCCGGGCACCCCGTGGATCATCGAGACGCCCGGGCACACCGACGGGCACGTCGCGCTGCACTTCGCCGACCGCGACGCCGTGGTCGTCGGGGACGCGCTCGTCACGTTCGACCCGTACACGGGCGGGATCGGTCCGCGCGTGGTCGCCCCGGCCGCGACGGCGGACGTCGACACCGCGGTCGCCTCGCTCACCCGCCTGGAGGACACCGAGGCACGCCACGTCCTGCCCGGCCACGGGCCCGCGTGGTCGCGCGGGGTGCGGGCCGCGGTCGCGCAGGCGCGACGGACGGCGGGGGTCGCGTAGCGCGGCAGGCACGCGGCAGGCACGCGGCAGGCACGCGGCTGGCG
>NZ_MCIG01000098.1 GCF_001705035.1 Curtobacterium sp. UCD-KPL2560
GACGGGCCGGGGTCGGGCGGGTCGGGCCCGGCCAGGCGCGCCAGGGTGGGTCGGGTCTGATCGGACGTGCCGGGGCGGGTCGGCGGTGCTGGTACACCAGTAGGCTCGCCGCATGACCGAGCGCGCCGAGACGACCGACACGTACTCCTACCTCGGACCAGCCGGCACGTTCACCGAGGCGGCGCTCAAGCTCGTCGAGGCCGCCGCGGGCAAGCCCTGGCGCAGCGTCAACAACGTCGGCGAGGCGCTCGACGACGTCGTCACCGGTCGCTCGGTCGGCGCGGTGATCGCGATCGAGAACAGCGTCGACGGCGGGGTGAGCGCGACGCAGGACGCCCTCGCGCGGATCCCCGGCGTGCGGATCGTGGGGGAGTACCTCGTCCCCGTCGACTTCGTGCTCGTCGCCCGGCACGGCACGACCCTGGCCGACGTCCGGACCGTGAACGCGCACCCGGTGGCGTACGCGCAGACGCACCACTGGCTCGAGGCGAACGTGCGGGGACACGGGCACATCCCGGCGTCGTCGAACGTGGCCGCCGCGACGGCCCTGCTCGACGAGCACCCGGTCGCCGACGCCGCCGTCGCCCCGCCGGGGATCACCGACCACCACGACCTCGCCGTGCTCGCGACGTCGATCGGCGACAACGCGAGCGCGGTCACCCGGTTCGTCCTGGTGTCGCGCACGCTCGCGATCCCGCCGCGCACGGGCGCCGACAAGACGAGCATCATCGTCGAGCTGCCGGCCGACCACCCGGGTGCCCTGGTCGACATGCTCGAGCAGTTCGCCACGCGGGGGATCAACATGGGGCTGCTGTCCTCGCGGCCGATCGGCGACGAGCTCGGGCGGTACCGGTTCGTCGTCGACCTCGACGGACACGTGCACGACGAGCGGGTGGCGGACGCGTTGCTCGGCCTGCGGCGGTTCAGCCCGCGCGTGACGTTCCTGGGCTCGTACCCGCGGGCCGACGGCTTCCGCCCCGAGGTGTCGGCGCGCTACTCCGACGAGGCGTTCGTCGAGGCGCGGGACTGGCTCCGCGCGATCGTCTCGGGCGAGCCCGAGCCCGACCCCGACGCGGCCTGAGTCGCGCAGCGCGTCGCCGGTGCCCGCGCGCTGGTTCGACGCGCTCACGAACAACGGAAGGCACGCCGCGCCACGGATTCCCGTGGTTCGACGTGCCTTCCGTTGTGCGGAGCGCGCCCGGCCCGGCGCGACCCCGTCCGGCCCGAGCGGCCCCGCCCGGCCCCCGTCAGCTGTGGTCGTGCTCGACGCGGCGGGTGTTCCGCGTCTGGTCCTGGGGACCTGCGACCCGCACCGTGAGGCCGCCGGCGTCGATCCTCGCCCGGAACGCGACGACCTCGCCGACCGGGTCGCCGTCGATCTCGAACTCGTCGGGCCGCTCCAGGCGTGCCACGAAGTCCTTGCCGCGGATGTAGCGCAGGGGGCGTTCCTCGCGGGCCGCGGTCGCGATCCGCCTGCCGACCTGGGTCTGCCCGATCTTCGAGCGGCGGAAGGAGCGCAGGATCGCGTTCTCCCAGAACACCCGGGCCCCGATGCGGACCCAGCCGAAGAAGCCCCGGGGACGCATGACGACGACGTCGAACACGCCGTCGTCGATCTCGGCGTCGGGCAGCAGCGTCGCGCCGGCCTGGAGCATGCCGCAGTTCCCGACGATCAGGGAGTGCGCGCGGACCGACTGGTTGCCGTCCCCGTCGAGCCGGTACCGGAACTCGAACGCGTCGGCGTCCCGCACCGAGCGGAACAGCGAGTCGACGTAGGCGAGCCAGCCGACCTTCTTCTTGAGCTCCGGCTTGGTGTTCGCGAGCATGCGGGCGTCGAGCCCGAGGCCGGCCATCACGACGAAGCCGTACTGCTCGCGCTCGCCCCCGGGCCGCTCGATCTCGAGCTCGCCGAAGTCGATGGCGCGGTCCTCGCCGCGGAAGATCGTCCGGATGCTCGCGCCGATGTCGTCGATCGGCGCGGGGATGTTCCGGGCGAGCAGGTTCCCGGTGCCGCTCGGGAGGAGGGCGAGCACGGCACCGGAGCCGTGCACGACCTCGGCCACGGCGCGGACGGTGCCGTCCCCACCGGCGGCGGCGACCACGTCGGCACCGGCCTCGAGGGCGGCCTTCGCCATGCCGCCGCCCGGGTCCTCCTCGCTGGTCTCGAACCACAGGGTCTCGGCCCAGCCGGCCTCCTGCTCGTGCTTCGCGACGGTGCGCTTCAGGGTCTCCAGGTGCACCTTGACCGGGTTGTAGACGACCGCGGCGGTCTTCTGCTCGGTCGGGAGGGCGTCCTGGCCCGCGGGCGCGGTCTCCGATGGTGTCGACATGCCCTCGACGTTACCGATCGGGCCCTGCGAGCGGACGGCCGCCCGCGCAGACCGGCACCGCCCGGCCGCCCGCCGCCCCGCCGCTCCGCCCGCGTCAGCGCCGGTCGTGCAGCGTGATCGTGTAGCCGTCCGGGTCGGCGAAGGCGAACGTGCGCCCGAACGGTCCGTCGAACGGCTCGGTGACGATCGTGTGCCCGTCGGCGACCAGTGCGTCGTGCACGGCCTGCACGTCGGTCGCGTGGAACCACAGCGCGACGCCGAGGGCCGGCTGTCCGGCGGTCAGGTCGGTCCCGGGCAAGAGGTCGCGCAGGGCGAACGCGATCGGCTCGGTCTGGAACACGACGGCGTGCGGCGGTCCGGCGGGGGACTGGACGAGTCCGAGGTACTGCTCGTAGAACGCCTGCGAGGCGTCGAGGTCGCGGACCTGCAGCGAGGTGAAGTCGATCCCGGTGGCGGGCATGGTGTGCTCCTTCTTCTGTGTCAGATGCCTGACACGCACAACCTATGTCAGACTCCTGACATGCGTCAAGACGACCACGCCGCACCCACCCGGACCGACACCGTTGCCGACACCGGTCCCGACGCCGCTCCAGGCGCCGACCGCATCGAGCTCGACACCTCCGTCGGCTACGTCCTCAAGCAGGCGGCCAGCGCCCTCCGTGCCGCGATGGAGGACGCCCTCCGCCCCCTCGGCATGACCGTCACGCACTACTCGTGCCTGGAACTCTTGGCCCAGCGCCCCGGCCTGTCGAACTCCGAGCTCGCGCGCGGCACGTTCGTCACCCGCCAGTCCATGAACACGCTCCTGCAGCAGCTCGAGCGCGACGGCGTCGTCACGCGCTCCGCCCCCACCGCGGGCAGGGTGCAGCCGACGACGCTGACCGCCGCCGGGCACCGGCAGCGCGAGCAGGCGAGTGCCGCCGTCCGGGGCGTCGAGCTGCGGATGACGCGCGACCTCGACGACGCGGGCCGCGCAGCGGCCTTCCGCCTGCTCCGCGGGATGGTCGCCGCCCTGCGCGACCAGCCGCCGACGGACGCGGCCGACTGACGGACGGGAGGCGCGGTGCACGCCCGCACCGCGCCTCCCGTCCGTCACCCGGTCCCGCCGAGGGGCCGTGACCTGCGCTGGGTAGGATGACCCGGTGATCGATCTCCAGCTCCTGCGCGACCACCCGGACGTCATCAAGGCCTCGCAGGAGGCGCGCGGCGCCTCCGTCTCCGTCGTCGACGACGCGGTCGCCGCGGACGCCGCCCGACGCAGCGCGATCACCGCGTTCGAGGCGCTCCGCGCCGAGCAGAACGCGTTCGGCAAGACCGTCGCCAAGGCCCCGAAGGACGAGAAGGCCGCGCTCGTGCAGCAGGCGCAGGCGCTCGCCGCGAAGGTGAAGGAGGCGCAGGCCGAGGTCACCGCGGCCGAGGAGTCGTTCGACCGCGTCGTCCGGTCCATCCCGAACGTCGTGCTGCCGGACGTGCCGAAGGGCGGCGAGGACGACTTCGTCACGCTCCGCACCGTCGGCACGAAGCCGTCGTTCACGTTCGAGCCGAAGGACCACGCCGACCTCGGCGAGCACCTCGGCATCATCGACATCCCGCGCGGCGTGAAGGTCTCCGGCTCGCGGTTCTACTTCCTCCGCGGCCTCGGTGCCCGCCTCGAGATCGCGCTCATGAACCTCGGACTCGACCGCGCCGTCGAGCACGGCTTCGAGCCGCTCATCACCCCGACGCTCGTCCGCCCCGAGACCATGGCGGGCACCGGGTTCCTCGGCGAGCACGCGGCCGAGGTCTACCGGCTCGAGGCCGACGACCTGTACCTGACCGGCACGAGCGAGGTCGCCCTCGCCGGCTTCCACGCCGACGAGATCCTGTCGTTCCCGGAGTCGGGCGACCCGATCCGCTACGCCGGCTGGTCGACCTGCTACCGCCGCGAGGCCGGCTCGGCGGGCAAGGACAACCGCGGCATCCTCCGTGTGCACCAGTTCAACAAGCTCGAGATGTTCTCGTACGTCCTCCCCGAGCAGGCCGAGGCGGAGCACCAGCGTCTCGTCGCCATGCAGGAGTCGATGATGCAGGACCTCGGGCTGCACTACCGCGTCATCGACGTCGCCGGCGGGGACCTCGGCACGAGCGCCGCGCGCAAGTACGACATCGAGGCGTGGGTCCCGACGCAGGGCACCTTCCGCGAGCTGACCTCGACCTCGAACTGCACGACGTTCCAGGCCCGTCGTCTCGACACCCGCTACCGCACCGAGAGCGGCAAGACCGCCCCGGTGGCGACGCTGAACGGCACGCTCGCGACCACGCGCTGGATCGTCGCGATCCTGGAGACGCACCAGCAGGAGGACGGCTCGGTCGTCGTGCCCGAGGTGCTGCGGCCGTACCTGGGCGGCGTCGAGGTCATCGAACCCCGATGAGTGCGCAGGGACGGTTCGTCGACGGGTCGGTGCAGGGTGGCGGGGCTGCCGCTGCGGGCGGTGCTGACGCTGCTGGTGGCGCGGTTGCCGCGGGCGCGGCTCCTGGCGGCGTGGTTGGCGCGGTTGCGGGTGCAGGCGCGGGTCTCGCTGCTCCGGCGCGGACGAAGCGCTGGCTCGTTGCGCTCGACGTCGACGGCACCACGATGCGCGAGGACGGGGTCATCACCGAGCCCGTCGCCGCCGCCGTGCGCGCCGCCGAGGCCGCCGGGCACGAGGTCATGCTGAGCACCGGCCGCAGCGAGGGCATGACGATCCCGTTGCTCGACCGGATCGGCATCCGCCCGAAGTACGTCGTGTGCGCGAACGGGGCGCTGATCCTGGGGCGACGCGAGGACGGCTCGTACGAGCGCGTGCACGTCGAGCGGTTCGACCCGACCGAGGTGCTGCAGACCATCCACGGGGCCCTCGTCGACGCGGCGTTCGGCGTCGAGGACGAGACCGGGCACTTCCTGCTCTCCGGCAACTTCCCCGACGACACCATGACGGTCTCCGGCGAGCACGTGCCGTTCGAGCAGCTGCTCGGCGTCGAGGCCACCCGGGTCGTCGTCATCTCGCCCGGGCACGACACCGAGGACTTCCTGCAGGTCGTCGAGCGGATGGGCCTGCACAAGGTCTCGTACTCGGTCGGCTGGACCTCGTGGCTCGACATCGCTCCCGAGGGCGTGACGAAGGCCACCGCCATGGAACGGGTCCGCGAGTGGCTCGACATCCCGCGCTCCCGCGTCATGGCGGCGGGCGACGGGCGGAACGACATCGACATGCTGCGGTGGGCCTCGACCTCGGGCCGTGGCGTCGTGATGGGGCAGGCGCCGTCCGACGTCGTCGACGCCGGGAACGAGCTCACGGGCGGGGTCGCCGACGACGGGCTGGCCGCGGCGCTCGACGCGCTGCCACGCTGACGGTCGATGCGCTGCTGCGCTGACCGTCGACAGGGCTGCCGCGCCGGCGGTCGACGCGGCGGGTAGACTGCTCGGGACGCGATCACGTCTCGCCACGTGGTCGCGTCGCTGGAGGGTTGTCCGAGCGGCCGATGGAGCCTGTCTTGAAAACAGGTGGGCAGTGATGTCTCGTGGGTTCGAATCCCACACCCTCCGCGACCGTCCTCAGGGGCGCGCAGCTTGCTGTGATCACGGGAGGGGCAGATCGCTCATGAGTTCGTCGTACGACTTTCGCCTGATCGATGCAGATCTCCCGCAGGGAGAAATCGACGTAGACGACGTCCTGCAGATCCTCGGCAAGCTGCAGGAAGTGGCAGTCCGCGTCGGGAGGGTCGCTGCCGACGCGGCGCATCGCGGTCGCCCATCCGCGCAGGTCGAGCGGCTGTCGAAACTCCGGCTGACTGGTCTGTTCGCGGGGAGCACGGTGATCCAGGTCACGCGAGCGTCCGAGCACTCGAAGCTCGACTTCGACCTCGCTGAGGAGCAGGACTTCGATCGACGCTTCGACGCCCTCCTCTCGGGAATTCTCGTGAACGAACGCCCGCAGGACGCCAACGAGAGCACCGCAGCTTCGGTGGCAGACCTGATCGCCGCCTTCCGGCGAGCCGCTCCGCGCCTCGAAGTCCGCGTTGATGGCAGGTCTCGGGGAGAGGCGTCCACCGAGTCGCTGCGCGCCGACGTCTGGCGGCCAGGGCTGCGAGAGGCGGAGGATGTCGTCATCGAAGGTTGGCTCGAGAAGGTCGACATCCGCTCGGGTGACTTCCGGGTTCGCGATGCCGTCGGGATCGCATACCCGCTTCCGAAGGTCCGGTCCGCTGCGGAGACGTCCGCGCTCATCGGTCGCCGCGTTCAGGTGGAGGGGACAGCAGAACGGAACGAGCGCGGAGAGGTCGTTGCCATCCGCTCAGCGGTCGTGCGTCCCGCGCCTGACCACCTCAAGGGTGCGGCGCTCGCACGGGCGATACCGGTGGAAGAGATCCTCAGCCCCGAGGCGTCACTCGGAACGGCGGAAGCACTGGCCTTGACCAGGGAAGAGCAGGACAGCTTCCTCGACGCGATGGGCCTCTGATGTCCGGGCCGGTCGTCATCGACACCGACGTCTACAGTCACGTCATCGTTTCTCCTGAGGCGGCCGCAGCCCGAGGTGTGCCGGTTGACGACTGGCGACGTGCACTCGCGGGGAGGCCGGTGTTGCTGTCGTTCCAGACCCGGGCCGAACTCATCAGTGGCTTTCGCGCCGCTCGATGGGGTGAACGGCGTTTCGGTGAAGCGTTGCGTTCCCTGGAGGCTTACCCGACCATCGGCGTCGATACCGAAGTGCTGTCATCGTTCGTCGACCTGACGATCGCTTGTCGGGCCTCGGGTCATGCGCTCCATGCAAAGGTGCACACTGCCGACCGTTGGGTTGCTGCGTGCGCGATCGCGAAGAAACTTCCGCTCCTTGCCGCTGATCGGATCTACGCGTCCGCACCCGGTCTCGATCTCCTGCCATTGTGAGACGCGATGATGATCCTGACCGCGTTTCATCCCTCGGATCCGCGCGACGGGATGTGAGCACCCGCCTCCGCCTGGTCGAGTCCGGCGACGCCGCCGAACTCGCGGCCGTGGTGCGCGCGAGCGCCGACCACCTGCGGCCGTTCGAGCCGAGCCGGACGCCCGAGTACTACACCGAGGCGGGACAGCGTCGCACGATCGGGCTGCTGCTCGCGGCGGCGCAGACCGGGAGCTCGGTGCCGTTCGTCATCACGGACGACGACGGCGAGCTGCTCGGGCGCATCACGCTGAGCGGGGTCACCCGAGGGGCGCTGCAGTCCTGCGCGCTCGGGTACTGGGTCCGCGCGGACCGCACCCGGCAGGGACACGCGACGCGGGCGGTCGGGCTCGCGGTTGACCACGCGTTCGGGAGGCTCGGGCTGCACCGGGTGCAGGCCGAGACCCTGCCCGAGAACACCGCGTCGCAGCGGGCGCTCGAGCGCAACGGGTTCGTCCGGTACGGCCTCGCGCCGCAGTACATCCACATCGACGGGGCGTGGCGCGACCACGTCATGTTCCAGCTGCTCGCGCCGTCGGCCTGACGCCGGCCGGCAGCGGCCCCGGGGGGCGGCCCCGCCGTCCGCACAACGGGAAGCACGTCGCGCCGTGGAACGACGTGGTGCGAGGTGCTTCCGGTTGTGCGCGAGCACGTCGCACCAGCACACGGCGGACGGAGACACGACGCGCGGCCGATCGGCGCGGCGGACGGAGACGCCGGCACGCCGGCCGACCGGTCAGGCGCGGGCGCCGAGGGCGGCGAGCTCCGCGCGGGTGCGGGCACCGTGCTTCCGGAGCAGGTTCGCCACGTGGTACTTGACCGTGTTCGGGCTGATGCCGAGGCCCTCGGCGATCTCGCGGTTGCCCACGCCGGTGACGACGAGCCGCAGCACGTCGCGCTCGCGGTCGGTCAGGTCGGCGTCCTCGGGTACGTCGACGGCACCGGGCGCGGGGTCGAGGGGGAGCGCGATGTCGAGCGTGGACCCCCACCCGGGCGTCGAGTCGACGTGCAGGGTCCCGTCGAGGGCGACGACCCGCTCGGCGATCGGCCGGACCGCGTCGTCGTGGGTGTCGAGCGTGCCGGCGCCGTCGTCGCGGAGCTGCACGAGGAGGTTCCGGCCGTCGCAGTCCCACTGGATGCGGACCCGCCGCGCGACGCCGTCGTCGACGAGGGCGAGCACGGCCGTCCGGACGATCGCGCGGGCCCCGTGCGCGACGTCCCCGGGGAGTGCCCGACCGGTCGCGGGCGGCTCGACGAACTGCACGTCGAGGTCGCCGAAGCGGACGAGCGGGCGCAGGTCGGCCCGGAGCCGTGAGAACGCCCCCGTGACCGGTTCGAGCAGCGTGCTGCGCTGCCGGTCCGTCACCGTGCGGAGTTCGACGAGCGCGGCCGAGGCGATCTCGACGGCCTCGGTCCGGGCTGCCGTGTCCGACAGGCGCGGGGAGCGGAGCACGGCGAGGACGGACTCGAGGGTCAGCGCGTGTCGGTCGGCCTGCTCGGCCACGGTGCGGGCGTGCTCCGAGGCGGCGAGCCGACTGGCGGGGGTCCGGGTGGTGTCGGTCACGGGGACCGAACCTACCCGCCCCACCCCGTGATGCGG
>NZ_MCIG01000099.1 GCF_001705035.1 Curtobacterium sp. UCD-KPL2560
GGCACGATCATCCCCATCCACCGCGACAACGGGGCTGCGAGCTCGTCCGGCGGGGCCGGGGCCGCTGGGTCCGGCTCGTGGGCTGCGCTCGACGGCTTCTGGGCTGCGCTCGACGCCGTCCCGGTGGCGGAGGACGCCGAGGCCCTGTACGACGTGTCGACCGCGGCGGGCCGACTGCGACGCGAGAACCTGTCCCGCTACCTGGCGCACGTCGGACCCACGGCGGACACCGTCCTGGTCGCCGAGGCCCCGGGCTGGCGGGGCATGACCAACACCGGCATCCCGTTCACGAGCATGCGGGAGCTCGGGTCGCTCGGGTTCGACGTGCTCGAGCCCGAGGAGCCGACCGCACCGTGGGAGGCCTCGTCCCGTGTGGTGCAGGCGGCGCTCCGGGACTGGTGGGGGCCGTTGCCGCTGACGTGGGCGATCTTCCCGCACCACCCGTTCGTGGCGCCGGACCGGCTGACGAACCGGACCCCACGGCCGGCCGAGGTGCGGGCGGGGGCACCGGTCGCGCTGGCGCTGCTCGATGCGCTCGGCGGCGGCGGTACCGGTGCTGTGGACGCGACCGGTGCGGGTGCCGCGCGGCCGGGGCTGCGGCCCGTCCGGGTCGTCGCGGTCGGACGGAAGGCGCAGGGGGCGCTCGCGCTCGCGGGCATCGACGCGGTGGCCGTGCGACACCCGGCCCAGGGCGGAGCGGCGCAGTTCACCGAGCAGGTGCGCGCGCTGCAACGGTAGCTGACCCCCGGGCGGACCTGCGGGGGCGCTTCGCACAACGGGAAGCACCTCGCGCCACGTCCTTCCGTGGTGCGAGGTGCCTTCGGTTGTGCGCGAGCACGCCGCACCGCGCTGGATCACCGCGCGCGGTGCGTCGGACCGTCAGGCGGAGCGGACGTCGACGCCCTTCGCCGCGAGGCGCTCGGCGACGTGCGCGGGCAACGGTGCCGCGGCGTACACGACCGCGAGTTCCGGGAGGTCGAGCACGTCGTCCCAGTTCTGCGGGTCGAAGCGGTCGTCGGAGCCCTCCCACCCGGGGTGCACGTCCTGCAGCACCTCGAGGTCGGAGTCGACGGTCAGCTCCACCACCATCGCGAGCTGCGACGGCAGCAGGTCGATGTCGTCGTAGTACTCCCGCGCCCGGTCGTCCTGGCCCTCGACGTCGAGGTCCTCGTCGGACACCTCGTCGTCCGCGCCGGAGTACGGCTCGATCACGTCGAGGTCGTAGCAGAGGACGTCGAGCACCAGCAGCTTCGCGTTGAAGTCGGCGAACTCGACGGGCTCTTCGGTGGTCTCGGAATCCTCGTACATGCGTCGGAGCGTAGCGATGCCACCCGAGTGCGTCCGCACCGGCCAGGGCACAGCCGTGTTGCGGTCTTCGGGGAGGTTCCTGTGAAACCGGACAGCGACGTGTCCCCCGGGGTCAGGCTGACGGGCATGGCCACCACCGAGACGGACCGCCCCACGCAGCAGCCGACGGAGCTGCGCCGGGTCATCGGTCCCAAGCTGCTGTTGCTCTTCATCGTCGGCGACATCCTGGGCACGGGCGTCTACGCGCTCACCGGGCAGGTCGCGGCCGAGGTCGGCGGGGCAGCGTGGCTCCCCTTCCTCATCGCGTTCGCGGTCGCGCTCCTCACGGCGTTCTCGTACCTGGAGCTCGTCACGAAGTACCCGCAGACGGCCGGGGCGGCGCTCTACGTGCACAAGGCCTTCGGCATCCACTTCGTCACGTTCATCGTCACGTTCATCGTGATGTGCTCCGGCATCACCTCGGCGTCGACGGCGTCCCGCGCGTTCGCTGCGAACCTCGGCGCGGGCTTCGGTCTCGAGCTGCCGAACGCCGTCGTGATGCTCATCGCGATGGGCTTCATGCTCGCGGTGATGGCGGTGAACTTCCGCGGCGTCAGCGAGAGCGTGAAGACCAACGTCGTCCTGACCCTCGTCGAGCTGTCCGGCCTGGTGATGGTGATCCTCATCGGGTTCTGGGCGATCGCCGGCGGCAATGCGGACTTCTCCCGCGTCGTGATGTTCGACACCCCCGAGGACAAGACCCTGCTGCTCTCGGTGTCGACCGCGACCTCGCTGGCGTTCTTCGCGATGGTCGGGTTCGAGGACTCGGTGAACATGGCCGAGGAGACGAAGGACCCCTCCCGCATCTTCCCGAAGGTGATGCTCACCGGGCTCGGGATCGCCGCCGTGATCTACGTGCTGGTGTCCATCTGCGCCGTCGCCGTCGTGCCGATCGGTGAGCTGGCCGGCAACGAGACCCCGCTCGTCACGGTCGTGCAGACCGCGGCGCCGGACTTCCCGATCGCCGACCTGCTGCCGTTCATCTCGATGTTCGCGGTCGCGAACACCGCGCTCATCAACATGATGATGGCGTCGCGGCTGCTGTACGGCATGAGCAAGCAAGGCGTGCTGCCGGGCTTCCTCGGCCGGGTGTCCCCGGCGCGCCGCACTCCGTCGACCGCGATCGTCTTCACCACGCTCATCTCGCTCGCGCTCATCGGCTGGGTCTCGCTCGACCCCGACTCCCCCATCGTCGTGGTCCTCGGTGGCACCACCTCGCTCCTGCTCCTGTCCGTGTTCGCCGTGGTGAACGCCGCCGTCCTCGTGCTCCGGCGCGACCAGGTGGACCACAAGCACTTCCGTGCCGGGGTCGTCGTGCCGGTGATCGGCGTCGTGACCTGCCTGTGGCTCGTCATGCCGTTCTCGTCCGGCCGCGACCCGCAGCAGTACCAGATCGCCGGTGCCCTGCTGGCGCTCGGCGTCCTGCTCTGGATCGTCACGTGGCTGACCCACGGTCGCAAGCACCCGGAGAAGGCCCCCACCGGCCTGGTCACCGAGCCGACCGCGGTCGTCCGGCCGGGAACCGGGACCGCCGGACACAGCGCTCACCACGGCGGCCACGGCGGCGGGGACCTCAACGGCTCCGACCCGCACGGCACCGGCGACCCGCACGGCACCGGCGACCAGCACGGCACCGGCGACCAGCACGGCACCGGGGACCAGCACGGCGCGGGCTCGCGCGGCCCCGGTCGAGACGACGACCGGACGTCGTGATGGACGCCTCCGAGGTGATCTTCGCCGTCGCAATCGGCTCGATCGTGGTGTGTTCCCTCGCCGCCGCCGGGGTCTTCGGTCGTCGGGAGCGCTGACCGGGAGCCGACGGCAGCCACCGCCCTGCCCCTCGTCCGGGCGGTGGTGCTTCCCAGCGGGTGACCGTAGGGTCGCTGTGCCTGACAGCCCGTCGACCACCCGCACGAGAGGACCCGCATGCGCCGCGCTGGCATCACGATCGCCTCGGTCTTCGGCGCCGGCGTCGTGGCGGCCGTGATCGGTGTGATCGTCGTGGTCGTCATCGCCGTGCACTCCCTCACCGGTGCAGCGAAGTCCGTCGAGGCAGCCCCGGCGTGCCCGGACGTGCCGACGAAGACCGTCGGCGGCATCGCGGTGCCGGCCGGACCGATCGCCGGGTTCTGCCAGGACCGACTCGTCAACGCCGCATCCGTGATCCAGGCCGCCCAGGCCCAGGGCATCGGCCCCCACACGCAGGCGGTCGGGGTGATGACGGCGATCGGTGAGTCGAGCCTGGTGAACCTCGACCACGGTGACACCGCCGGTCCGGACAGCCGCGGACTGTTCCAGCAGCGGGACAACGGCGCGTGGGGCACCTACGAGCAGCGGATGGACCCGTACACGGCGGCGACGATGTTCTACACGAAGCTCGTCAAGGTGCCCGGCTGGAAGACGATGACGCCGACGCAGATGGCGCACGCCGTGCAGATCAACTCGGACCCGGACCACTACGCGAAGTTCTGGCCCGAGGCGAAGACCATCGTCGAGGGCCTCACCGGCCAGACCGTCCCGGACACCGCCCCGCAGGGTTGACCACCGAGCGGACGCCGAGCGCGTCCGCACGGCTGGTTCCCGAGCGGACGCCGAGCGCGTCCGCACGGCTGGCCCCCGAGCGGACGCCGAGCGCGTCAGCAGGGCTGACGGCCGGACGTGCGCCGACCCACGAGCGGAGGCTGACCGCGCCCGCCGGGGTGAGCGCCAGACCGATGCCTTCCCCCGAGTGCGTCCGATGACCGCGCTCACGCCGACTCCGGCAACTCGGCGTCGTGCAGCTCGATCATCGACGCGCCCCCGGTGTGCACGACGACCTGCCCGCGGAGCCGGACGGACCGTTCCGCGAACGCACACGCACAGGCGTCCACCCACTCCCAGTCGACCGGGAACAGCCGCGACTCCCCCGGGCGCTCCCAGACCACGACCACCTCGACCGCGGTGGTGTCCGCGCAGACCTCGGCGACGAGGGTGGCGAAGTCCTCGACGTGCTCGTCGGGCTCCCACGGCAGGTCGGACACCGGCAGCAGGAACGGCACCGGCAGCGCCCGTGCGTCGAGGAACAGCACCCAGCACTGTCGTCGGAGCGGCTTGCCCACCACCCCCTCGACGAGGGCGACCACGTCGGCGTCGGTACGGGCGGGGGTGGCGAAGAGGCGGTCGAGTTCGTCTGTTCCGGTCATGCCACGAGCCTCCCGTGGCGGGTCGCTCCGTCGTGGCCGCGCCCACGAACCTGTGGACAGCGCGGACTGCTGACCGCCCTGTGCAGGAACGAGCACCGATCGCGCCGCACAACAGAAAGCAGCTCGCGCCACGAGATTCCGTGGCGCGAGCTGCTTTCCCTTGTGCGAGAGACCCCGCGGCCGCCGCCAAGCCGCCCCGCAGCCCCGCCTCAGCGCGACCGGCGCCCGGCGCCCCCGCGCGTCGACCAGAGCGCCCACGCGATGAGCACCGGCTGCCCGAACAGCCGGGCGACGCGCTTCTCGTCGGTGTCGAGCCCGAACGCGTCGCGCCGGTTGACCCACTGCGCGATGTTGCCCGGGAAGATCGCCGTGAAGAACAGCGCCGCGATGTTCCCGACCGTCCGGCGACGCGCCCGGGGTGCGAGCAGGAGCGCGCTGCCGAGCCCGATCTCGGCGACACCCGAGGCGAGCACCGTGGTGTCGACGTCGAGCGGCACGAAGTCCGGGACCTGTGCGCGGAAGTCACGGCGGGCGAAGGTGAGGTGGCTCGTCCCCGCGAAGACGAGCGCGAGGCCGAGGAGGACCCGGAAGAAGGAACGCATGCCTCCATGCTGCTCCTCCGACCGGCCGGTTCGCCAACCGCCACCCCGGTGCGGCCCGACCACCGCGACGGACACCGGCGTGTCCCCTCGGTAGGTTCGAGCCATGGGAGCTGCGACGCGCGACCACGAGCCGCCCGCCGCCCCGGCCACCGCGGCCGTGCTCCTCGCCCCGTTGTCGCTGTGGATGGGGATCATCGTGCCCGCCGCCGGCATGGGGAGGCACGTGTTCCTCGGCCTCGTGTTCGGGCTCGTGTGCGTCCTGAGCGGGGTCCGGGCGCTCCGCATCGCCGGCCGCCGCCGTGCGGTCCGCGTGTGGGCCTGGGTCGGGATGCTCCTCGGGGCCGCGGGGCTCGCGATGCTCGCCTGGCAGTTGCTCACCTTCGCGACCGACGGCGCGTTCCCGCCGCCGTTCTGGTCCCCCTACGCGCGACGCTGACGACCGTCGGGCCACGGGACACGATGGGGAGGCGCACCCGACGCCCGCCCCGCCGCGCCCGCGAGCAGACCACGGGACGGGAGGCGCGCCACCCGCCCGCCGCTCCGGTCACGCCGACGGACGGTCAGGCCGGAGGCACGCGACCGGCGCCCAGCGCCGCCCGAGCGAGCAGACGAGCGGTCGGGAGGCGCGGCGACGGTCCGCCACGTCACGGACGCGGGCGGACGGTGCGGACGCACCGCGCGCCTCCCAGCACGCCACGTCGCGGAGGTGAGCCGACAGGCGGGCGCGAGCCGCGCCTCCAGGCACGCCACGTCGCGGAGGTGAGCCGACCGGCGGGCGCGAGCCGCGCCTCCAGGCCGGTCACGTGACCGACGCGGGCCGACCGGAGGAGGCGTGACGCGCCTCCCGGCGTCCTCCGATCGGACGACGCCCGTCACCAGCCGAAGGTGCCGGCCCCGCCCTTGAACGGCCCGACGATCGCCGAGGTGATCCACCCGCCGTAGAAGTCGCCCTCCTGCGCCCGGACGACCTCGCCACCGACCTCGCACGAGTCCATCGCCGACGGGTAGATCGCGACGCGGTCCCGCAGCTCCTCGTACCCCGGCTCCGGCGTCGGGTAGTTCCACGCGGCACGCGGCGCGACGACCCCGTCGCCGCCGACCACGTCGAAGTAGCGCGCACGCCCCTTGAACTCGCACATGCTCGACCCCGCGGCCGGGCGCAGGTCCATGCCCGCCATCGGCAGGTAGTACACCGGCGGGTGCGAGGTCTCGAGCACCCGCACGGCGTCGGTCGTGTCCGCCACGACCGCACCGCCGAGCCGGACCACCACGCGCTCGCGGACCGCCTCGACGGCGGGCGGGCGAGGGTAGTCCCAGACGGACTCCTGACCGGGACCGGGGACGACTCGTTCGGGGCGACGCATGACCCGGGTCTACCACCGTCGCCGTCGGAGGAGCAGAGTGGTCGGGTGACGACGACGACGCAGGGAATCTTCCGACGGAAGCCGATCGACGCGATCGACGACGAGGCGGGCGAGGGCGAGGGCGGCCTGAAACGCCACCTCGGCCTCTGGCAGCTCACCGCGATCGGCATCGGCGGCATCATCGGCGCGGGCATCTTCACCCTCGCCGGCACGGTCGCGAACGGGGTGGCCGGGCCGGCCGTGCTCATCAGCTTCCTGGTCGCAGGGGTCGCGAGCGCCGCGGCCGCGCTGTCCTACGCCGAGTTCGCGGGGATGATCCCGAAGGCCGGCAGTGCCTACACGTACGGGTACGCCGTGCTCGGCGAGGTCGTGGCGTGGTTCATCGGCTGGGACCTGCTGCTCGAGTACACCGCGATCGTGGCGGTGGTCGCGATCGGCATCTCCGGCTACGTCGGCTTCCTGGTCGGGCAGTTCGGCGTCGACCTGCCCGCGTGGATGCTCGGGGCGCCCGGCACCGGCGACGGGCACGTGGTCGACGTGTTCGCGATCCTGCTCTGCCTGCTCACCGCGTTCGTGCTCACCCGCGGCATCCGCAGCGCCGCCCGCTTCGAGTTCGTCGCGGTCGGCATCAAGGTCGCGCTCGTGGTGCTCATCGTCGTGCTCGGGGTGTTCCACATCAACAGCGCCAACTACGACCCGTACTTCCCGTTCGGGTTCGGCGGCGTGATGACCGGTGCCGCGACCGTGTTCTTCGCCGTGTTCGGCTACGACGCCATGTCGACCGCGGCCGAGGAGTCCGTCGATGCCCGCAAGCACATGCCGAAGGCGATCCTGCTGTCCCTCGGCATCGCGATGGTCCTGTACGTCCTGGCGACCCTCGTGCTCACCGGCATGCAGAAGTACACCGACATCGACCCGGCCTCGGGCTTCTCGTCGGCGTTCGCGTCGGTCGGGCTCGGCGGCGTCGCGAACGTCATCGCGATCGGGGCCATCGTCGGCATCGTGACCGTGCTCGTGACGTTCATGCTCGGCGCCTCACGCGTCTGGTTCTCGATGAGCCGCGACGGCCTCATGCCGAAGTGGTTCGCCAAGACCGACCCGAAGCGACACGTCCCCACCCGCGTCACGTGGATCCTCGGCGGGGCGTCGGCCGTCCTCGCCGGCGTGCTGCCGATCGGCATCGTCGCCGAGCTGACGAACATCGGCATCCTGCTCGCGTTCGTGGTGGTCTGCTCGGCGGTGATCGTGCTGCGCTACCGGCAGCCCGACCTCGACCGGCAGTTCCGGCTCCCGTTCATGCCCGTCGTCCCGGCCATCGGCGTCATCGCGTCGCTGTGGCTCGTCACGTTCCTGCAGTGGGAGACGTGGGTGCGGTTCGCCGTGTGGTTCGCGATCGGGCTCGGGGTGTACTTCGGGTACTCGAGGCGGCACAGTGCGCTGGCGCGGACGGCGGCGGAGCCGACCACCGACCGGTAGTCGATCGGGGACCCTGGGCCGGCCGGTCCGGAGCTTCCGGCCACAGCTGCACACGTAGAGGGCGGGCCAGCGGAGTGATCCGCCGGCCCGCCCCCTATGTGCACCCGTGGGTCAGTGGATCCGCAGCTGCGCCACCATCGGGCACGCGAACGGGTCGCGGGCGGCGAGGCCGACACGGTTGAGGTACCGCACGACGATCCCGTAGGACCGCAGCAACGTCGTCTCGGTGTACGGCACGTCCAACGTGTCGCAGTGGTCCCGGACCAGCAGCCGCGCCTGCTTCAACGCGGGCCGCGGCATCGACGGGAACAGGTGGTGCTCGACCTGGTAGTTCAACCCACCCATCAGGAACGACACCCACCAACCCCCACGGATGTTGCGGGACGTGCGGACCTGACGGGAGAAGAAGTCGACCTTCGCGTCGTGCGCGATCGTGGGCATGCCCTTGTGGTTCGGCGCGAACGAGGCACCCATCATCACCCCGAACACCGCGAGCTGGACCCCGAGGAACGCACACGCCATCCCGAACGGCAGGAACCAGAACACCACCGTCAGGTAGATCGCGAACCGCGCCGCCAGCAGCACCCCCTCCAGCACCCGGCCCTTCGTG
>NZ_MCIG01000100.1 GCF_001705035.1 Curtobacterium sp. UCD-KPL2560
CGGGAGGCACGGGGCGGTGGGGCACCGTGCCTCCCGCCCGTCACGGGGCGGCGGACGGGAGGCGCGCTGCGGACCGGCGCCGCGCCTCCCCTCCGTCAGGGGTGGCGGACAGGAGGCGCGGTGCGGGCGGGCACCGCGCCTCCCCTCCGTCGGAGGTGGCGGATCAGCCGCTGACGACGGGCAGGTGCACCCCGGCCGGCACGGCGCCGGCTGCGCCGCCACCGCCCGCGGTCACCGCAGCCGTCACCGTGATGCCGAGCGGCGCGGCGAGCGCCGAGGCGCCGGAGGCGTCGACCAGGTCGAGCGTGTGCGTGCCCGCGGGCGTCGTCGCGGGGATCGTGACGGAGCCGGTCGCGGTGCCGTCGGCCGCGACCGTCAGCGTGCCGACCGTCACCGGGTCGGACCGCAGCACGACCCGGAGCGTGGCACCGGCGGGCAGGCCGGTCCCGCGCAGGGCGATCGCGCTGCCGGCCTGGACGGTGGTGCCCTGCGGGGCGGTCAGCACCCCGGAGACGACCGTGGCCGTGCCGCCGGTGGACAGCACCTTCGCGGTGCCGTCGGACGCGATCGCGACCGTGGCGCTCGTCGCGGCGGCCAGGTCGAGGCGCTCCCACGAGCCGGCGGCGGAGCCGGTCTGGTCGAGGGGGTAGCCCGAGTCGATCTCGGTCTGGGCGAGCACGGCGGTGCGCTGCGCGTCGGTCAGCGTCGGGAACGCCGTGCGGAGCAGGTCGGACGCACCGGCCGGCACCGAGGGAGCCTGACCGGCGACGCCCGTGCGGGGGAAGCCGTAGGTCATGCGCTCGCGGTAGACCGTGACGGCCGATGCACGGTCGGTGACGACCTGCGCGGTGCCGCCGGGCATGGCCTGCCCGCCGTAGGGGTCGTCCGTGTAGCGCTTCTCGGCCGCGATGCACGACGCGAGGGTGCCGCCGCACTTCGCCTGCAGGTAGCCGACGAGCTCGGCGCGGGCGGGCTCGAGGACCTGGGTGCGGTACTGCTCGTCCGACCAGCGGGCGGCGAGGGCGGCCTCACCGTCGATGCGACCGCCCATGATGTCGAGCGGGTAGTGCACGCCGAGCACGATGCGGTCGTTGCCGGCCTCGGACGTGCGGGCGAGGATCTCGGGCGCGAGCTCGGGGACGAGCGTCGCGAGCGTGATGCCGGCCTGGTACGCCGTGGTGGCGTGCCCGGACGGGTACGAGCCGCCCTTGCAGATGCCCTGCTGGCCGTACGAGGCGTCGAGCGCGACGTCGTTCGGCGAGAACTCGTGCGTGGTGTCCGTCGTGGCGGGGACCCGCGTGATCATGAGGTTGCCCTTCGCGTCCGCCCAGGCCTTGCCGACGCGGTTCGCGGTCAGCGAGGACGCGTTGACGGTCGCCGGGTTGCAGTTCACCTGGTCGTCGCCCGCCGGCAGCGTCGCCGTGGGGTCGGTCGGCAGGTAGGGGCGCGGGTAGCTGAAGTGCGCCTTCGCGTCGCCGGTGCCGACGTACGCACCGGACGTGCCGGTCGACGAGTTGATCAGCGCGTTCGTCAGCGGGAGCGCGCCGCTCTGCCGCCCCTGCACGAAGAGCCCGCTGAGCACGTCGCCGAGCCCTTGGGACACCGTGAAGGACTGGTCGTAGGCGGTGTGGGTCGCGTTGTCGTACTCGGCGTCCTGCAGGGCCCGGAACTGCTGCGCGGGCGTCGCGTGCTGGTTGATCCAGCTCGTCAGCTGGTCGTTCGTGGCGAGCGTCGCGGGGTCGTCGACGGTGCCGTGCAGGTCGTTCTTCCCGGCGGACGTCCAGTACTGGTCGTAGCCGTTGAGCAGGGCGATCAGGTTCGGCTTCGCCGAGTCGCTCGGGTACGTCGCCGCCTGGGCGACGAGCGGTGTCCCGAGCACGAGGGCGGTCGCGACCGTCGCGACGGTCACCCCGCTGAGTGCGGTTCTGCGCATGTGTGGTGGTCGCCCGCGGGCGACGCCCCTTTCCTCGATGTACCGGAGTGGAAACACCGTGACGCTAAGGAGGGGCGGTTGCCGGACGGGGAACGTTCCCCCACCAGCGGGTGAACCGGACCGCAGGCTGTGGGGGTTCGCAGGCGGTCAGGCCACGGTCGGGAGGCGCGGCTCGGCACCCTGCCCCGCGTCCACCCCGACGGGTGGCACGTCCCGCCACCGGCGCCGCAGGCGGCGCGGCCGGTCGTCGTGCCACGCGACCATGCCGCCGGCGACGAGCCCGAACGCGAGCACGCCGAACGCCACGAGCCCGATCGCCCCGACGGGCAGCAGGCTCGCCAGGTCCCCGGTGTCCACCGTCGCCGACACCGCGATCGAGCCGAAGTCCCAGAACGCGTGCAGGAGCACGGGCAGCAGCAGGTTGCCGGTCAGCCGCCGGGACAGGTACAGCGTCGAGCCGAACGAGGCCGCGAACACCACCTGGAGCAGGGTCGAGCCGACGGGGGCCCCGGCGAGCACGTTGAGCAGGTGCAGCAGCCCGAAGAGCACGCACGAGGCGATCCACACGCCGAACTCCGGCAACCGGCGGCGGAGCCCGACGAGCAGCACCCCGCGGGTCAGGAGTTCCTCGAAGACGCCGACGAAGAGCACCCCGACGGTCAGCAGCACGAAGTAGTGGCCGGGCAGCGACGACCACCCGACGAAGGGCAGCTTGGCCGCGCACACCACGACGATGAGGACCGGTGCCGTCATCGTCCAGCGCATCGGGGTCCGGCCCGGGTCGACGGTCGCGGTCCGCCACCAGCCGAGGGCCGTCACGTACAGCGCGAGCACGACGACCGCGATGCCCTCGGGCAGGACGAGCGCGTGCACGACGCTGTCGACGGTCCGGCCGAGGGAGTCGTAGTCGTCGCTCGGGCGGGACCGCCACGCGCTCACGGCGGCGAACGCCACGAGCGGGGCGAGTCCGAGCAGCAGGGACGGCGGTACCGGCCAGCGGCGTCCGCGGTCGCCCGTCCCCGTGACGCCCGTCGTAGGCGTGACGGCCGTGGCCCCGCGCCGTCCGTACCATTGAGGCATGCGGCTCCCCTCCCTCAGCACCATGGCAGAGGACTACGTGAAACTCGTGTGGAAGGACGGCGAGCGCGGCGGGACCGGTCTGGCGACGCGGGACATCGCCGCGGCGCTCGGGGTGTCCGCGTCGACCGTGTCGGGGAACCTCCGCAAGCTCGACCGCGACGGCCTGATCGAGCACACCCCGTACTACGGCGTCGTCCTCACGCCCCTCGGCCAGCAGGTCGCGGTGGCGATGGTCCGACGGCACCGGCTCATCGAGACGTTCCTGGTCCAGCGGCTCGGCTACGGCTGGGACGAGGTGCACACCGAAGCCGAGGCGCTCGAGCACGCGGTGTCCGAGACGTTCCTCGACCGCGTGGACGCCGACCTCGGCAACCCGACGCACGACCCGCACGGCGACCCGATCCCGCGCGCGGACGGCACCGTGCCCGACTCACCCGGCACGCTGCTCGGACTGGTCGCCCCCGGGTCGTGCGGCACCGTCGACCGGGTGTCCGACGACGACCCGTCGCTGCTGCGCTACTTCGACGAGCTCGGCGTCGGGCTCGGGACGCACCTGCGCGTGGAGCAGGTGCGGGACTACGCGGGCGTGATCGCCGTCGCCCGCCGGGGCCCTGGCGGCGAGGAGTCCCTCGTCGACCTGCCGGCCGCGGCCGCGAGCGCGATCTGGCTCGCCCCCGACGCCGACTGACGCTCCCGCGCCCCGCGCGCGCGGGAGCCGTGTGTGCGGAACACGTCGCGCGCACCGACCGAGCGTGACGGATCGTGCCCGCGCGGCGGCCGCCGCACGGCGTGTCCCGCGCGCTCGCGGCGGCCGTCAGCCGGCCGTCGTGCCCCGGCGCAGCGGAGCGTCAGCTGCGAGCAGTCCCCGCCCGCCGGAACGGCGCCGCGAGCGTCGGCAGGACCGCCGCGCGCTGCACCCACAGCACCACGAGCGCGACGGCCACGTGCACGCCGCTCAGCACCCACCGCCCGCTCGTGTCGGTGACGACGAACTGCACCGCGAACAGGGCCAGGAGCGCGATCGCCGACCACCGGTGGAACCGCAGCGCGACGATGATCGCCACGCCGAGCACGGTCTGCGACGCGGTGAGCACGAACTCCTCGACCTGCCGGGCGTCGAGCGGCAGCCCGCCCGTCGTCCCGCCGCCGAGCACGTGCGCGATCGGCAGCGACCCGACGAGCAGCGACCACTGGTTGACCTTCGACGCGATGAGCGTCCCGATCGCCGCACCGCCCATCCCGCGCAGTGCGAAGAGCGCGGCGACGATGAACTCCGGCGCCTCGGTCGCGATCGGTGCGAGCCACTGCACGAGGAAGTAGCTGTCGACGCCGAGCGCGCTGCCGGACTGCACCAGGGCGTCGGCGAACGGCTCGGCCGACGCCAGGATCACCGCGGCCGCGACGACGAACAGCGCGACGACCGTCCAGCGACGGGCCCGCTGCGGCATCGCGGCGATGTTCCCGGCCATGCCGACGAGCTCCTCGTCGTCGTCACCGTCGGGCACCTGCGACGCACGCCACAGGTACGCGGCGAACGCGGCGAGCAGCAGCACCCCGAACCACACCGGGATCGACCCCATGGCCGGGATGAGGAACGCGACGAGGGCGAGCAGCGCGAGGAAGCCGATGTCCAGCCGCGAGGACTGCTCGAGCCGGAGCACCTTCGTCGCCGCTGCCGGGAGCGCCCCGACCCGCACGTACCGCCGGGCGACGAGCAGCGAGATCACCACGACGAGCGGCCAGCCGAACCCGAGGAGCAGCCGGTTCGACCCGGTCATGTTGGCGGCGGCGAACTGCTCGTAGGCGGGCTCCGAGCCGGACCGGAAGGCGTAGTACAGGTCGACGGCGTACTCGGGCAGCACGGCGATGAGCGCGAGCAGGGCGATCGCGAGCGCACCCGCGATGTCCTTCTGCGCGGCCTCGGCGGCCCACGCGAGCAGGAACGAGGCCGCGACGACGGCCCCGCCGAACACGAGCAGGTCGACGACGGGGTTCGGCGCGAGCCCACCGACGCGGAAGACGACGGCGGGCAGGGCGAGCACGACGCACAGGGCGATGCGCGCCCAGGCGCTGCGCCCCATCCGTCGGGGCGCGCTCGACGTGTCGGTGGTCCGGGTGGACCCGGTGGCGGGCGCGGTGGTGTCGATCACGGGGTGGTCCCTTGGTCGGGCCGCACCGACTTGCGCAGGGGGTGGGAGCGCTTCGGCACGACAGAACGGCCGAAGGTCTCGCTCGCCCGCCGGGTGGGACCGGACGGGTGGTGCACCGGGCCGATCGTCGTGATGGCCAGTGTGTCGATGCACGCGCTGGGAGCTACTCCCCTTCGCCGACCACTCTGCCCGCCGCCGATCGGCACGTGCAAGCCGATCCGCCCTGTTCGGCGGCCCGAATCCGGGTGTTCCCCGGCCCGCCCCGGGCCGCCGGGCGCGGCCGTCCCGTCGCGCGGCGCACGACACGCGCGACCGCGTCCGCTCGGTGGAGCAGGAAGCGTCGGGTCGGCGGGCGCGACCCGACGTCGTCTGCTCCGTCGACGCGGTCGGCGCGACCAGGGGACGGACGGGAGGCGCGGTGCGGGCCCGCCACGGGCCTCCCGTCCGTCAGGGGGTCAGCCGGAGGCGCGCCCGCTGCGTCCCAGGGCCACCTCGCGTCGTGCGCGCTCGACGGCGAGCGCCGAGCCGGCGTCCGGGTCGGCGAGGAGCCGCTCGGTGTCCGCGACGTGCTCGCGGACGGCCTCGCCGCGGCGCGCGGCGGCGTCCGCGAGGACGGGGGCGACGACCTCCTCGCCGAGGGTGACGAGTGCCCGGCTCAGCGCGAGTCGCCGCTCCCGGTCCCCGGTGCCGAGTTCCCGCGTGAGCCGGCGGGCCAGGGCAGGGCGCTCCTCGGCGGGCGCGAGCAGGACCGCGGCGCGCCAGGCGGTCCGGGAGACGCCGGGGTCGGGGTCGCCCAGTGCCTCGGCGACCGCCGGGTACACCGACCCGTCGCGGATCTTCGACAGCGTGTGCAGCGCCTGCGAGCGGGCCTGCGCCTCGGGGCGGTCGAGCTGGTCGACCAACCGGGGCACGACCAGCTCGGCCGGGAGCCGCACGAGCGACCACGTCAGGGCCTCGCGCACCTGCAGGTCCGGATCGACCGCGCACCGTTCGAGCAGGACGTCGAGGTCGGCCGGGTCGGCTGCGGTCCCGAGTGCCATCACGGCACGCAGGCGCACCGAGGACCGGGGGTCGGTGAGGGCTTCGAGGGCGGTGGTCATCCGTCGATGCAACACCGCGCACCCGTGCGGCACCGTGACGCGGACCCACCCGGTGGCCAGAGCGCGGGCGTAGCGTGGCGCGGTCCGGGCCCGTCCCGGCCACCCCCCACGACCACGAAAGGACCCCCGCATGCCCCGCATCGGAACCAGCGACCTCCACGTGTTCCCCCTCGCCCTCGGCGGCAACGTCTTCGGCTGGACCGCCGACGAGCAGACTTCGCACCGCGTGCTCGACGCGTTCACCGGCGCCGGCGGCGACTTCGTCGACTCGGCCGACGTGTACTCCGCCTGGGCCCCCGGCAACGAGGGCGGCGAGTCGGAGCGGGTCATCGGCTCGTGGCTGCGGGCCTCGGGCAAGCGCGACGACGTCGTGATCGCCACGAAGGTGTCGCAGCACCCGCAGTACAGCGGCCTGTCGGCGGCCAACGTCGCCGCGGCGGCCCGGGCCAGCCTGGAGCGCCTCGGCACCGACCGGATCGACCTGTACTACGCGCACTTCGACGACCAGGACACCCCGCTCGAGGAGACCGTCCGCGCGTTCGACCAGCTCGTCCGTGAGGGCCTCGTGCGGTGCACGGCCATCTCGAACTACTCGCGCGAGCGGGCCGAGGAGTGGATCCGCATCGCGAAGGCCGAGGGGCTCGCGCTGCCGGTCGCGATCCAGCCGCACTACAACCTCGTCACGCGCGAGCCCTACGAGTCGGAGATCGCGCCGCTCGCCGCCGCGGAGGGCCTGGGCGTCGTACCGTACTTCGCCCTCGCCGCCGGGTTCCTCACCGGCAAGTACCGGACGAAGGAGGACTTCGCGGGCAAGGACCGCGAGGGCCAGGTGTCGGGCTACTTCTCGGACGCGGGGCTGGCCGTGGTCGACACGCTCGACCGCATCGCCGGTGCGCACGATGCCGAGATCGCCTCGGTGGCGCTGGCCTGGCTGCAGGGCCGGCCGGACGTCGTCGCGCCGATCGCGAGCGCGCGGAACACCGAGCAGCTGCCGGCGCTGCTCGCCTCGGCGGAGCTCGAGCTCACCGCCGACGAGGTGCAGGCGCTCGACGACGCGTCGGCGGCGGTGCCCGCGCAGGCGTGAAGCCCCGAGTGTCGCCCCGGGTCGGAGGTCTCCGGCCCGGGGCGGTGCTCCTACTTGCCGGAGGGCGCCAGCGAGCCGGTCAGCATGTCCCCGGAGGACCGCGTCGCGAAGCACGAGATGAACGTGTTGCCCTGGTCCCACGTGGTCTGGTCGGGAGCGTAGGCACCCTGGACCTGCACGTCACCGACCTTCGCGGCCGCCGCGGTGTCGATCGCCTGCGCCGTCTGGCAGGTCTTCGCCGCCTGTGCCGCGAGGGCGTCCGGCCCGGGCCACTGGCTCGCCTCGACCTGCAGGCGGGCGGTCAGCTGGGCGGTGTGCGGCGTCGAGCAGTCGACCACCGTGTACGAGTCCGCCCACGCGTTCGTGTACGGCGTCAGGCACTCGCCGCCGGCCAGGTCGGTCCAGGTGTGGACCCCGGGCCCGGCCTGCGTGGTGGCGAACCGGAGCGTCGCCGCGGGCTGCTCGGCCGGGGCGCTGTCCGCAGCCGCCTCGGGCGTCGTCGCCGGGGTCGCGGGCGCCGACGCGGCAGCGCTCGAGGTCGCCGCGGGCCGCTGCTCGTCGATCGAGCCGCCGAGGATCCACCGGGTCAGGGCGAAGACCGCCACGAGCAGCAGGGCGATGAGCACGATCGAGCCGCCGATGAGGAGCTGCTTGCCGCGCTTGCCCTCGCTCCGGAGCCGAGCGACGCCCTCGTTGATGAAGTTGTCGCGGTCGCCGTCGTCCGCCCGTGCGGACGGGGTCGACCCGTTCCCGCGCGCGGACGCGGCGGAGCCCGGCGCTCCGGCACCGGACGCGTGACCGACGGAGGGCTGTTCGGCGGGGACGGCGCGACGGGCCTGCTGCTCGTCGGGCCGGACGACGGCGGGCATCATCCGCGTGCCGGTCGCCTCGGGGTCGTACCCGGTCTCGTCGAGCTGCTGCACGGCCTCGGTGCCGAACAGGTCCTTGATGACGCCGGTGTCGCTCGTCTCGCGGCCGTCCCACTCGGACTGGTCGAGGTCGTCGGGCGCCGTCGCCGGGAGCCGGTCGGGCTCCTCGACAGGGACCTGGTCGGGTTCCCCGGCGGCGCGCTGGTCGGGGTCGGCGGCCCACGGCAGGTGGTCGGCCGGGGTGGCGGCTGGCCGGGGCGCCGGCTCGGGCTCGACGAGCGG